>JAJZEJ010000032.1 GCA_021828635.1 Chloroflexota bacterium | reverse complement strand
GAAGTTGATGTTCTCGTTCGTCGGATAACGCAGCAAGTACTGATCTTCATACACCGCGTTGAGATAGGGACCACTTTCCATCTCGACGACGGTATAGTTCGCTTGATAGTAGAAATCCAGGTATTGTCGGTTTTGCAGAAATGTTCCCTTTGCAGCGACAGCTCGCTGATTATCTAAGACTGAGCCATAGACCAGATAGGGCTGCACATCTTGCGCGATAAAGGCGTTATCTAACCAGTAAATGTTCTGGCTATGCTCATCGAAAACGACATCGGAGATCATGACATCGCCGATACTGCCGTTGAGAGTGGCCGCCTTGCCCAGAATGTAGATGCCGCGAATGCTGATGACATTTTCCATAATTTCGCGCAACATGCGATAAGCGGCCATGCCGAGCGGGTAATCGATGTTGAGAATGATGGCATTGCTGCGAGCCAACAGGTTCATATGCGGTATACGGCAGCGTGGATCAGCCTCTTCGGGATGCAGTTTTGCCAGTTCAAAAACCTGGGCATCAATCTCCAGGCTATGCCTGGCTCCCACATGCCAAATGCCACGCACCTGCTCTTCTTGTAAACGGTGACGCGCAAACTCCTTGCCTTTGGGAGTACGCATCCATTCACGGGCCGTGAAGTATAGGAAGTTTTGCCAGTTGCCAGGAACGTTGCCGTGCTGAAGTTTGCGGCATTCCTCCGTCAGATAATTATCCGGGCCATGCAGTGCGAAGCGCGTCAGTTCGTCATCGTGTTTGAGTAACGAGCCTGACATGAGATTGAGCAGGCTATGCGTATTGCTGGAGACGAAGTAGACGGGACGGTCGCGCAGGCTCAGCTTGTCGAGTAGCTCTTCCACTGGTTGCCACCACTGCCGTGTAGCGCGTACATAGCCGACGTGCGAACCACCCAACATGCGCAAGCGGAAGCGTTTGCGATGCTTACCAATATAGAGCAGATTTTCCCACAGTCGATTGCCCCAGATCATGTTCAGGCGTTGCCAATCATCGGCAGCAATGTGTAGCCGTTCGCGTAGCACCTTGCTGATCTCGGCGAAGACCGGTGAGAAGCGATCCATGCGCGTCTCTAGCAACTGAATAGTGGTCGGGTCGGCATTGAGCAGGTAGTGCATCTTATCCCACTCAATCTGAAAGGCTACCAGCACCGGCACGATATCGTCGGTATCACTAACGCTGGCAACATAGGCGGCCAGGGTCTCCTGTCCATCATAGAACCACTTACGTCGCCGCGCCTGCGCCGTCACGGCCTCCCAGGTATTGACCGGATAGCCTTGTTGGGTAAAAACTCCCTCTGACTGACCGAGCAAAACAAGATTGCAATGCATGATCGACACTGGCAGGCGCAGAATACTATAAATGAAGGCCGACATATCGGGATAGGCTGCACGTGCATCCGGGTGCAGGCTGGAAGCAATATTATAGTGTGTCTGAATGAGCGCGTTGAGATTAACCTCACCCGAACTGCGCAAAAGCGTATTG
The DNA here is from genome assembly GCA_021828635.1 of Chloroflexota bacterium. The sequence continues at coordinate 3,756 of JAJZEJ010000032.1, read as the reverse complement.
TACGTGCGTATGTATAGCTCAACGTCACGTTTACCGGCTTCGTGATAGCGTTCGCCATGCTCGAACAACGGCGTCACCTGGGTAGCCATGACGGAAGATTTCTGCATTTCAAGCAGATCATCCTGTACCTCTGGTATGCGCCCCTCAAAGCCCTGTGGCTCCGGCTGCACATCAGAACCAAGTTGCCCACTAATGTGACGCTGGCGGTCGAAGGCGTCATGATTGGATGGTGTGTATGGCATATATTTTCTCTCTTCGTCGAGACAATTCCTGATACATTGCTATTCTAAATTTTCTCTATTATACGCGCCCAATCTCATGTTTTGGCAAGCTCGTAGATATAACCATACCGATGTGTAGAGACCGATTGTTTGTTAAAACACATAATTGTTCTCTACACCGGCTGGTAGATTGTATAACCATCCTGCTTGATGACGCGATAGTGCGTCTTGCTATGCGCGATTTTGTGTTCTAGCGTGACCAGTTGCTGACTGCTATCGGGGAACACGTAGGTCGCATGCGCATCGCTCGTGACGGCAGCGGCATACGGAGGATAGCGATTATGGATTGTCCAAACCTGGAGATTTGTCTCCATGACAGCACAGACAATATGCTCGTCGCTAAGGAAGGCGGTGTTGTCGCAAGACCAGTAATCGGTATAGATGCGCGTGGCACCAATGTTCTCAAGCGTCTGACGCAAATCGGCCATGCGCTGATTTTGTAGTTGTGTACGTGGTATCTCGCTAATCAAGATACCTGTGCCAGTCAGGTAGAGCAGGAAGACCAGCGCCAGTGCAACACGGCTGAATAGTGGCACGAGCTTGTTGAATGTACCGATATGGCTTTTGAAGGCGGTCGCACCCATCCACAAAGGAGCCAGCACGACGGGCGTGATGATGAGCAACGTACTGAGATAGCGGGCATGGAAACCGGGCCAGCCTATCGGGGCCGAACTGATCGAGTAGCCCGCGAGCGCCAGCAGGCCACCCCCAAGCATGCAGAGACGCGCGATATGGCGTACTATGCTGGCGCGATCTACGCCCTCTGGATGTTGTCGTCGCAAGAGCCAGAGGCCAACGATGGTAACAATGAGCGAGAGGAAGAATAGGCCGAGGTAGCCAAAACCCCAGAAAGCATGCGCTACGGTGCAGGCCGGAACGTGTGGGCTGTTATCACCCAGCCAGGGCAGTTCCATCACGGGACAAAAAGGGTTGCCAGTCGCCATTGGCATGCTAATCAACACAGTATCTTTGACGCCATGTAGGATACCTGCTAACGTGTGCGGGGCCGTAGTAGTGCTACCCTTAAAGAGACCAAGCAAGGTTGTTAGAGAATTGGTAACTTTGGAGGCTTGACGATTATACTCGATAATCGGCCACGCGCCCACAAGCATACTAACGAAGATCAGAGGCCACGTCCACAGTAGATCGCGCCAGCAGAAGAGCAAAAGTAGCAATCCAGCCATCACGAAGATAGGTAGCACAATCATGTCGCTCCAGACGCCCAAACCAATTGCCAGCCCCCAGCAGACATAGCCTGGCACACGCAGCAATCTGGTTCGCCAGGAAGCATGACGGTGATAGGTGATGGAGAGCCAGGAGGCTAGCAGCAGTGAGAGTGAGCCGAAGAGCAACGTTTGTGATGTACCACCCGTGGCAATCATCTCACGGGTAAAGACATAAATAGAACCAAAACAGAGAAGAGCCAATACGCAGAGTCCAAATTGTTTTGAATAGAGAATCCGTGTCAACAGATAGGTACTGATCAGAAAGAGGGTGACGAGGAAAATAACGCCTAGCCGTAACGCGAAGAGTGAGGGGCCAAAAAGATGGAAGAAGAAAGCTCCCAGATAAGCTTCCATCGCCCCCATGTAGTTTTGCCCATAGAAAAGCAACGGGTGTGCGCCATTATAGGCAATATGAAGGGCCATAATGCCCATCGTTCCCTCATCAGCGTTGGTGGGAGGCCAACCAAGCGCGTCAAAAAAGATGCGCAACCCTGTAGCACACAGGATCAGCAAGATCGCCCACAGGTCATAGCGATCAATTTTCAGATACTTCATACTATATTCCCTTGTTGTTACGGCTTCTCATGTAAACCCGTAGGGGCGTGATTGATCACGCCCTGTCCGTCGCTCATTCTACACAACAAAGGAAGAGGCGTCAAGTTGAGAAAATCACGGGCAAGATGTGCAAAAACGGTCCCTACAGGGGGATGCGTATTCTTATGGTTGTACCTCGTCCCGCTTTGCTCTCTACTTCCAGTTGACCACCAACCTCTTGTACTCGTCCACGGAGAGAACGCAGATCGCGCTGGGCAACAGACTCGTCAATGCCTTTTCCGTTGTCGCTAACCTCGATTAGCAAAACGCCGTCATGGACAGAGCAACGCACCTCAGCGATACTGGCATGGGCATGTTTGTAGACGTTGTGCAGCGATTCTTGTAGCAAACGGAAGACAATTCCTGCCAGTGGACGCGGCACCGTCTGTATGCCCTGTAGATCAGCATTGATGGTAAGCGTGGGCAGGTTTAGCATGAAATCGGCGAACAGATCGCATAAAGCTGTTGGCAGATCACGACCCTGTAATTGCAGTGGCATGAGCGAGGTAATTTGTTGGCGCAGCTCGTTCAGGCCCGTCTCGACGCTGTGTGCGACATGCTGCATCTCTTCATGAAGCAGTGACTGATACTCCGGGTGTTCTGACAGTGCTTCCAGCAAATAGATTGAGCGATGTATCCCATAGAGTGCATACAGCATATACTGTGCTGCTCCATCGTGAATATCGCGGGCCAGACGGCTACGCTCTTGTTGTATATCCATATCATGTTGTGAACGCTTTTGCAGAGTGGTCATAATCTTCTACTCCTTTATAAGTCAGCTTGCTTTGCCTTCTCTATTTCTAGCATACAGCATGACAAAAATGGGGAGGGTCGCTCCCTGCCTGTCTGCGACCCTAAAAGGGGGAAAAGGGTATCGCCGCAAACAGGCAAGGAACGGCCCTGGCAAAGGAGGGGGAGAAAACTCAGGCATGTGGAGTCACACCTGTTGGGGGAACGACGCATTACGGGGTAGATGCCGTGGTGGGAACGAGCGACTAACCGTAGGAACTGGTTACGCTCTTGCTTGTGTTACCCTACATGTTGATTGTTTCTGTATCTTCTAACTAGTTTGATAGCTCGCTTGCTACACTACTAGTATACTGAGCAAGCAGGCGCATGTCAAGAGGAAGGTATAGTAAATTTGTACTACTATATATTATTAAATTTCATAATATTGTCAATTCTCATGAAAAATAAGCATGGAAATAAACTATTGACATATAGAAAGACATACTTTGAAACACAGATGGACGCATTGATGCGTTTTTGTTTGACAATGAAATACGTAGGTTGTATGATTGATCTCGATACTGAACAATGTCCTGCTAGCGTTCTGAGCGTGGATGTCAGATTGATAAGCAGGAATGTGTCCAGCGGCAGAAAAGGAGTACGCATGTCGCAGAGTAATGATCCAACACGGATAAGGCGTCGTAACCTGCCTGATACAGGAGCAGGAATCACTGGTGATACGTCTCACTATTCATCGTATGAACGACGAAGTATGGCTACCCCTGATACGGACGACTTTACCGATGAGGATATGGGTTATCAGCGTCCACGTCCGTCCTCTATTACTCGTCAGGATACCTTTCAGAACAACCCGATGCGTCGGCCCCCGACAACGCCCAGAACCACAGCGGCAGCGCAGGGCCGCC
>JAJZEJ010000745.1 GCA_021828635.1 Chloroflexota bacterium | reverse complement strand
TGTGCGTATTATGCTCACCTCGCGTCAACCGATCTGGATTGGATGGGGGCCAGAACTCATCAAACTGTACAACGACCCCTATAAAGCTATTGTCGGCGGCAAACATCCAGAGGCGCTAGGCCAACCTGCTGCTATCGTCTGGCACGAAATCTGGGGTGACATCGCCCCACGCTTAGATATTGCCGTACAACAAAATGAAGGCACCTACGATGAAGCATTATTGCTCATTATGGAGCGTTACGGCTATCCAGAGGAAACATATTATACCTTCTCTTATAGCCCTGTTCCCTCCGATCATGGCGGCGTCGGCGGTATTATTTGTGCCAATACGGATGATACACAGCGTATTATTGGTGAGCGGCAAGTCAAACTTCTGCGTGCATTGGCTACGGAAACGGCGGACGCGCGTACTATCGAAGCCGCATGTCGTCTCAGCACCAAAAGTTTGGAACAGAATACGCATGATATCCTCTTCGCAATGCTCTATCTACTTGACTCAGAACAGCAGCAGATGTATCTAGTTGGAACATCAAACATTCAAGCAGGACAGCAGGCTGTACCTGAGCGCGTGGCTGTGAATACTGCGCTATGGCCTTTTCAAGAGGTAATACGCACAGGGAAAAGCAGCCTCGTCTCTCACATAGACCAACGCTTTGAGAGCTTGCCGACGGGTACCTGGAAGCGTCCATCACATCAGGCCGCCGTCGTACCTCTCGCGCCTTCTGGTCAAACGGGCAAAGCGGGTGTACTCGTTGTTGGACTCAATCCTTTCAGGCTCTTTGATGAAGACTATCAGGGTTTTATTAATCTGATGGCTGGTCAGATTGCGGCCAGTCTCGCCAATGCGCAAACCTATGAGGAGGAACGCAGACGCGCCGAGGCGTTGGCTGAGCTTGATCGGGCCAAAACGGCGTTTTTTAGTAATGTCTCCCACGAATTTCGCACTCCTCTCACACTCATGCTTGGCCCCATTGAAGATATGCTGACTGAAAGACAAACGCTTTCTCACGAGCAATATGCGCAAATAGACCTGCTACATCGCAATGCACTACGCCTCTTAAAACTCGTTAATACCCTACTGGATTTCTCGCGCATTGAAGCGGGACGGGTGCAGGCAGTCTATGAGCCAACCAATCTCGCCGCATTGACGACTGATCTGGCCAGTAACTTTCGTTCTGCCATTGAAAAAGCGGGTATGCAACTGATCGTAGACTGTCCTCCTCTCTCGGAGCTGGTCTATGTAGATCGTGAAATGTGGGAGAAAATCGTCCTCAACCTGCTCTCCAACGCCTTCAAATATACCCTCAAAGGCACCATTACCGTCACTCTGCATCGGCGAGGCGCGATGGTGGAAATGTCGGTTAGCGACACTGGCGTAGGCATTCCAGTCTCGGAGTTACCGCATATGTTTGAGCGGTTCCACCGCGTCAAGGCGACAGGGGGACGCACATTTGAAGGCACTGGAATTGGATTATCGCTCGTGCAAGAGTTGGTGAGGTTACAAGGAGGCACGATAAGTGTCAAAAGTGCGCTCGGTGAGGGCAGCATATTTACCGTCTCTCTTCCACTCGGAACCGCTCATTTACCACAAGAGCGCCTGGTAGTACAAAGTACATCGACTACCATGACGACAACGACTGCGGGCGCTCAGAGATATGTTGATGAGGCATTCAGATTGCTCCCTGGCTATGAAGCAGTTTTCGATATGTCTCCTGACGTAACATTTTCTTCTGATGCCGCATCGTCATCTCACAACGGCAATGGAGAACAGCTAATCGCTACGCGGGTTCTGTTGGCCGACGATAATACCGATATGCGCGAGTACGTCAGTCGCTTGTTGCAGCAACGTTATATAGTACAGGCTGTCGCCAATGGCAAAGCTGCGCTTGCTGCTATCGAAGAGCAGCAGCCAGACCTCGTCTTAACAGATGTCATGATGCCTGGGATGGATGGTTTTGAGTTTTTGCATGCCTTGCGCTCTCATCCTCAGACGAGAACGTTACCTGTGATATTACTCTCGGCACGCGCAGGTGAAGAGGCGAAAATCGAAGGTATCAAAGCGGGAGCAGACGATTATCTCGTCAAGCCATTTAACGCTCGTGAACTACTGGCACGGGTAGATGCTCATCTGGAGATGGCCCGTATCCGCAAAGAAGCTGAGATTGTGGTTAAAGCCGAGCGGCAGCGATTGTATGACCTGTTTATGCAAGCACCTGCAACGATTGCTATCCTCGGTGGGCCAGAGCATATTTTTGAGCTTGCCAATCCTTTATACCTGCAAATTGTTGGACAGCAGAGAAGCATCATTGGAAAACCCATTCGAGAAGCTCTACCAGAGCTTGCGGGACAAGGATTTTATGAGCTACTTGATATGGTCTATCAGACAGGTGAGCCATTTATCGGCAACGAAACATTGGTTCATCTTGATCGTCACGACAATGGCATGTTAGAAGAGGTATATTTCAACTTTGTCTACCAACCCTCGCGCAACGCCACGGGAGAAATTGATAGCATTTTAGTTCATGGCGTTGATGTCACGGAACAGGTGAAGGCACGCCAGAAAAAAGATGAGTTTATTGGCATTGCCAGCCACGAGCTAAAAACACCCGTCACTAGCCTGAAAGCTTATACACAACTACTGCAATTGCGTTTCCAGAAAGCAGGTGATGACCGCTCAACAGAATTGATACGTAGAATGGATGGGCAGTTAAATAAGCTGAATAGCCTGATTGGTGATTTACTCGATGTGACGAAAATCGAAGGCGGAAAACTGCAATTTCATCTAGCCACATTTGATTATAATGCCTTAGTGGCTGAAACCGTTGAGGATATACAGCGTACAGCGAGCAAGCATACGATTGTACAGGAGCTTTCCGCGCCCCTTTCCCTCTTTGCTGATCGGGACCGCATTGGGCAAGTGCTAATCAACCTGCTCACCAACGCCATCAAATATTCTCCCCAGGCAGGGACTATCCTGGTAAAAACAACGCAGACAGATGAGACAGTCACTACCTCGGTGCAGGATTTTGGCATTGGCATCGCTAAAGAGAAACAGCCGTACATCTTTGAGCGTTTTTTTCGTGTCGAGGGTGAGCAGCAGACCACATTCCCAGGCTTAGGTTTAGGCTTGTATATCGCGGCAGAGATTGTCAGAAGGCATCAAGGAGCTATTTGGGTAGAGAGTGAAGAAGGCAAAGGCACAACAATTGCTTTCTCTCTACCCCTAAATGGGACAAACAAGGAAGAGCAGGAGTATGGAGCAGAAAAAGAAGAAGATTTTAATCGCGGATGATGATTTGGGCATCCTTGATGCAGTGATGATGTTTCTGGAAGAGTTCGATTATGAAGTAGAAATCACGGATGATGGGGGAACACTGCACGAGTTCCCACATGGCTACCCCGATCTGCTGCTGCTCGATATCTGGATGTCGGGCTGGAATGGGTGTGATATTTGTCTGCAATTAAAGCAGCAGGAGGCCACCAAGAATCTGCCGATAATCCTTTTTTCGGCTAATAAAGATACGGCGAAAATTGCCAAAGAGGCCGGTGCAGATGATTTCCTCACTAAACCATTTGAAATGGATGATTTATTGGCAAAAGTAGCCCACCATCTGGGATGCGATTGATCGTGCCTCTACATCCTTACCGACGCCAAAAGGCTGACTCCTTCGTACCAAAAGCAGGAGGAGTATATGTTTCATTTTGCCGCATCGACGCTGACGCACCTGCTCGCTAGTTATGGCTATCTGGCGGTGGTTCTGTTTGTGGCTATCGAAAGTACTGGCATCCCCTTTCCGGGTGAGACCATGCTGTTGATAGCAGCCATCAGCGCCGGAACCACGCATCAGCTTTCGATTGTGGGCGTGATTATAGCGGCGGCGGCGGGAGCCATTCTGGGTGACAACCTGGGTTTCTGGGTAGGCCGTGAGGGCGGCTATCGTCTCCTGCGCCGTTTCAGCTCGGTGCTTCATTTGAAAGAGAGCCGTCTCAAGCTGGGCCAGTATCTTTTTCAACGCTATGGTGGTATCATCGTCTTTTTCGGGCGTTTTATTGCGGTCCTGCGTGCCTGGGCAGCATTTCTAGCAGGCACGAATCAGATGCCCTGGCCGCGTTTCCTCTGCTTCAATGCGGCGGGCGGCATCCTTTGGGCGACCCTCTACGGCCTGGGCGGCTACTTTCTGGGCGAGAATATCCATCGCATCACCGGACCAGTCGGCATTGTGGGTGTGGCTTTGGCGATCATCGTCATCATTGTCCTATGGGTTATCATGCGCCGGAACGAGCAACAGCTTACCGAAAAAGCCGAGAAGGAGTTTCCAGGTCCACTGAAATAACCTTTAAAGAACGTCTGTAGACGCGATGAATTGGCCCTTACATCTGCATGTCGTTCCAGGTTGTGCGCAATAAGCTGTTGGGGTCGTTTTCTACATAACATGTTTCGTCGAAGATCATGGTTGCTCGCAGTTCCGGCGTGTAGGCGGGCCAGGGCAGATCAGGTGTGCCGGGGATACCATTCCGAGCGAACGCTAGCCATGCCTCCCTCATCTGCTCAGCGAGGGCGAAACGGGCGGGACTTGTGCCGGTAAAGTTGCCGCTACGCGCAACGTTGTCAAAGACAAAGGGAATTTCTAGCGCGTGACACGCTTTCAGGCGTCCATTGAGCGCGGGTGTCTCCCACGTGAACAGGTACATGAAGACCGGCGCGACACCTTGCGCGGCTTTGCGTTCGGCCAGCGTAATCGAGTTGGCCCACATCATGCGGTCGCCCATGATCGCGGCAAAGAGATCAGGCGCTGAAGCTTGTGGATAGGTCTGACGATAGGTAGCAATCAAGGCTTTCGAGCCATCTCCCACCATAGCCTGGATACGCGCTTGTAATCCAACCTCATCAAGCGTGCTAAATCCCGTGTCGGCTAGCAAGAACAATGTGGCCTCATCCTTGTTCGTGCCAATAATAATTGGTATATTGGCCGAGATAGCGGGCGCAACAGGAGCGAAGGGATGAGAGGGTAGTGCGTTGCCGTCTACGACCGGACGCCAGCCTTGCAATGGATTTCTATTGATTTTGGCATTGGCGGCAAAAATCTGTTCGGTTGGCACATTGCCCAACTTTTCAGCATCTTTAGGAGAGATTTCAAGTGTCTGTAGCAACTTCTCAGCCAATGCGGTCGCCTCAGCACGTGTTGCCATGTGCAGTCCAGGCCCACTTTCTATAATGGCACGGTGAAAGAGACCTTCGGCCCTCGGC
>JAJZEJ010000421.1 GCA_021828635.1 Chloroflexota bacterium | reverse complement strand
CGCTCTCGTTTGCTCCACAGGTGCTGATTGAGCAGTATCTGCACCATTATAAAGAGGTTGAGTACGAAGTGGTGCGTGACCAGTACGATAACTGCATTACCGTTTGCAATATGGAGAACATGGATCCGCTAGGCATCCATACTGGCGAATCCATTGTGGTTGCACCCAGCCAGACCCTCAACAACGAAGAGTTCCATTTGTTGCGTTCTGCCTCGATTCAGATTGTGAAGAGCCTGGGTATCGTGGGTGAGTGTAATGTGCAGTTCGCACTTAACCCTAAAAGCACAGAATATTATGTGATTGAAGTCAACGCCCGCCTCTCACGTAGCTCGGCCCTTGCCAGCAAAGCTACCGGCTATCCTCTGGCCTATGTAGCCGCTAAACTTGCGCTTGGCTATGGTCTGACCGATCTCAAAAACAAGGTCACGGGCGTCACAAGTGCCTGTTTTGAGCCAAGTCTGGATTATCTCGTTGTGAAGATACCGCGTTGGGATTTAGAGAAGTTTAAGGGTGTCGAGGAGACGATTGGCACGAGTATGAAGTCGGTGGGCGAGGTCATGGGTATGGGGCGAACCTTTGAAGAAGCGTTTCAAAAAGCCATTCGTATGCTTGACCTGAGCTACGAGGGCGTCTGCTCGACAAAGGCTGATCGCCTCTTTGCCATGCCTGAAGAGGTTGTGCATTACTTGCGTGTACCGACGCCGAAACGCATGTTTGCGCTGGCACAGGCATTGCGGCAAGGTATGACTATCGAAGAAATCTATGCTCTGACCGGCATTGATCCCTGGTTCCTGGCGCGTATTAAACATATTGTTGAAACTGAGGAAGCATTACGCCAGGATGCTACGCTGATGCCGACACTCCTGCTTGAACTCAAGCAAGTGGGATTATCTGATAAGCGTATTGCCGAACTGATAGGCCAGCAAGAAGACGTAATACGAGCGATGCGCAAACGCTTTGGCATTGTTCCCTCTGTCTTTCAGATTGATACATTGGGAGCCGAGTTTCCCTCAGAGACGAATTACCTGTACCTGACCTATCACGGTCAGCACCATGATGTTGTGCCTTTAGCTGATCAAGGCGTGATTGTGCTTGGTTCCGGTCCCTATCGCATCGGCTCCTCGGTCGAGTTCGACTGGACCTGTGTGAGTACCGTGGAGGCGCTGAAAAAGTATCAGAAGCGTTCAATTGTTATCAACTGTAACCCGGAGACGGTCTCGACCGATTATGATGTCTCCGAGCGACTCTACTTTGAGGAGCTAACTTTTGAACGCATTGCCGATATCTACGAGTTTGAGCAGCCTCATGGTCTCATTCTCTCGGTAGGTGGGCAGACGCCAAATAATCGCTCACAGGCACTCGCTCATTATGGTTGCCGCATCCTGGGAACAGATGCTGCTTCTATTGATCGCGCCGAAGATCGCGGCAAGCTTTCGCATCTGTTAGATACGCTAGGAATCCAGCAACCGGCCTGGAATAGCTTCGCGGACCTTACAGCATTGGCAGCTTTTGCTGAGCGTGTGGGCTATCCTGTGTTGGTACGTCCATCGTATGTTCTCTCTGGTAGTGCTATGAATGTTTGCTACTCGCCGGAAGAACTGGCCTACTACGTGCGGCAAGCGGCGACTGTCTCGCCTGAACATCCTGTCACCGTCACCAAGTTTTACGAGAAGGCCAGAGAGGTCGAGTTTGACGCAGTTGCGCAACATGGTGCTATCAAAGCCTTCGTCATCTCAGAACATATCGAGAACGCTGGTGTGCATTCCGGGGATGCCACTATCGTATTACCGCCGCAACAGATTGAGCATGAAATACAAGCGCAGATAACAGAAATTGGGTGCAAGATCGCGTTAGCACTCGATATCACCGGCCCTTTCAATATTCAGTTTCTGGTCAAGCATGGTCAGGTCGCGGTGATCGAAGTGAATTTGCGTGCCTCACGTACCTTTCCTTTCATCTCAAAAGTAATGGGCGTGAACTTTATGGCATTGTTTGTTGATGCACTCTTCACAGAAAATGTACCATCGCTCACGATGCCGCCATTGACATTCACGGCAGTGAAAGCCCCGCAGTTCTCGTTTGCTCGTTTGACTGGTGCTGACCCGGTATTGCGTGTTGAGATGGCTTCGACTGGCGAGGTAGCCTGCTTAGGTTGGGATGTGGAAGAGGCATATCTCAAAGCAGTGCTGGCGACAGGGGGGAAGATACCGGGAAAAGGCGTCTTCCTGCATATTGATGGTGAAGAGAAGCTACAAGCTCTACTGGGTTGTATATCCTCGTTGCGTTCACTTCATCTCCCACTGTATGCAACACCCACAACTTGCAAAGTACTATCTAAGCAAGGGATTGAAGCAATCTGTCTCGCTATCACCTCTGTGCAAGATTGTGTGCGCGAGGGACGGGTTGATCTGGCTATTATCGTGACCGCCGCTAGCTTGCGTACAGACGAGGGTGCTTATACACTACGTCGTATGATGGTCGATAGCAATATTTCTCTCATCACGAAGATGAAGCAGGCCAGCCTCTTCCTAAATGCGTTGACGCATAAGGATAGTGCCAATCTACCAGTGCTGGCCTGGAACGAGTATGCCGAGCCGGTTGTTGTGCAGTAGGAGCGTGATACATCACGCCCCTACAACACCATTTGCATCATATGCCGCACAGCTTGTAGTTCGTCTTCGTTAACTGTATGGCCCATGTTGGGATAGAGACGCGCCGTACCATTATCATTGCTGCTTTAGCCTGTGCTAGTGATTCACCAATCGTCAGTATAGGTTGCCCACGATGTGGTCCAGGGATGTTAGCCAGCGAAATGGTTGTATTCATATCTATTTATCCGCCGTTTTCCAGGCTGGTGTCGTTATAGGATGCAGTGATCGCTCCAGACCAGCACGGCTACTCTCCAGCCAGAGTGGTAGTTGAAGGTGTTGACCGAGTTCTTCATAGCTTTCATCAACTAGAAAACCTGGGCCAGCCGTTGCCAGTTCGACAATGTGGCCGTCCGGGTCGGTCGTGTAAATGCTCTTGAAGTAGATGCGATCAAGCACCGGTGTGACACGCAGGCCAGCCTTAATGAGCCGTTCGCGCCAGGCCAATTGCGACTCTTCATCTGGCACGGCAAAGGCGTAGTGGTGCGTCTGTCCCGCACCCATGCGTACCCGCGATTCGCGCTCTGGCTTGCGCTCGAAGTAGGTAATCAATGTGCCAGGGTTGCCGTCGCCCACACCCCAATACCAGTGTGCTGAGTCGGGATCATCAAAATTCGAGGTCATCTTGACGCGTCGCAGGCCGAGCAGTTCGCCCAGAAAAGCATGGGTACGCTGAATATTGGTGCCAATGGCGGTGATATGATGCATACCGCGTGAGAGTGACATGTCGCTGGTAATTTCTGTCACCGGTTCAGGCCATGTCTCAGCTTTAATGCGTGCCTCATCGCGGTTATTGACCAGCATTTGCGCGGGAGGTGCGACGTAGGCAGTGCCAAGAGCTTCGGGGGTTTCATCAATTGTCCAACCAGGGCCGAGGGTTGCAATCTCGACAATGGTACCATCGGGATCATTGAAGTAGATCGACTTGAAGTAATGGCGGTCAAGCGGCCCATCGACGGAGAGGCCAAAATCGGTCAGACGGCGTTTCCACTTGAGTAGACCGTTATAGTCGGCGACGATGAGCGCGAAATGATGCGTACCACCGATGCCGGGAGAACCTTTGGGCGCATGCGGCCATTCAAAGAAGGTGACAACCGTGCCAGGGTTGCCCACGTCATTACCAAAGTACAGGTGATAGCTCTCAGGGTCATCGAAGTTGACCGTTCTCTTGATAAAACGCAACCCCAAAACCTGCGTATAGAAGTTGACGGTACGTTGCGCGTTCGCACTCACAATACTGATGTGATGCAAACTTTGAATTGGTTTGAGAGAACTCATCGTATTCACTCGCTTTCCTGAAAAACCCTCTGTCATTACGAACAGAGTAGGTTTAGTACTAAACTTACTGATAAAAAAGAGATTAGCGCAGGGAATGGTCGAGTTTGCGCAAAATTATATGCAATTGCTCGATCTCTTGTGTGCTGAGAACCGAGAATTGTTGCGTGACCATTGCTTCTTGCGCCGGAACGACTTGCTGATACAGGTGCTGTCCAGCCTCTGTGAGAGCAAGGGTATTAGCCCGACCTTCCTGGCTGCGTTTGAGCAATCCATGTCGTTCCATACGGTCGATTAACTGAGAGATATTGCCTTTTGTAACCAGCAAACGATCAGCCAACTCCTGCTGTGTAATCCCGTTTGTAGAGCCAACTTGTGCCAGCACATCGAACTGCGCGACATTGAGATTCCACGCACGTAAATGTGCCAATGAGGCTCTATCAATCTTCTGAAACACTCGCGCCAGCCGTAGCCAGGCGAGTATCGATAGTCCAGGCATCTCTTTGTAATCTCCTTTCCCTCATGTTTGATATAAGTTTAGCACTAAACTTAGAGAATGTCAAGGGCAAGATTCATAGAGCAAACATGGCAGAGGATGGCAAGAATCTCCCGCTATACTGTTGCTAGTCTGTCGTAGAGAGACCGAAGAGGGTAGCAGGCGGCACTACTCCAGGTGATGAACCTGAAAAGGTGCGTACTCATGTCGCACCATTTATTGAGGCCGGTGCTACTTGGTGGAGTGAGTTTGTGCTGCCTGAAATGGGTGAAGGCGAACGGGCCTTGCAGCGCATTCGGCAAGGCCCACCCCGTGTTTAGAGTGCAAGCAGGAGTATTGTACCCAGTAAGAGTCCTGCTCCTAGCAAGCCGAACAAATTGAGTTGTTCATGAAAAAGTAGCCAGGCCAGGAGCGCGGCGGTGAGCGGTTCGCAAAGTGTAATGATGCTGACAACTGTTGCTGAGAGTGAGCGCATACCGTTCTGGAAGAGCCAGTAGGCAAGTGCGGTAGGTATGCAACCCAGGTAGAGCAGTATGAGCCACTCCCATGCTGAGTAGGTCACTACCAGTTTTGTCGGTATGGACAGCAGAAAGAGCAACAGTGCGCCTGTGCTAAATGCGACGGTATTGACGTGCAGCGGGTGATAACGATTGGCTAGTTGCTGTCCGCAAAGGATAAAAACCGCATAGCCGCTAGCTGCCAGCAAGGCGAACAGTATCCCAAGTAGCGAGATGTTTTGCTTGCCCGGTTGTGAGCGTGCGATAACTAGCAGCATTGTCCCTCCCAGCGCACAGATCAGTGCTATGAGTGTTCGCCGCGTGAGACATTC
>JAJZEJ010000014.1 GCA_021828635.1 Chloroflexota bacterium | reverse complement strand
AGAGTGGCAGTCACGCTATGCAATTCTTCGGTTAAGCGCGTAATGCTGTTTTGCAATACTTCAAGCGAAACCTGGTTCCGTCGCTCCAATTCATCTTGAAGTTGCCGCCAGCGCCAAGCTTCTGTAACATGTTCCGGGACTGTTCCTGTACCGTGTCGTCCCTCGCGCTGTCGAATGACATAGGCCCAACCCGGTGCGCACTGTTCAAGCGTTGCCAATAATTCGTAGCGTCGCTGGCGGCTTTGTTGACGTTCGTGAATCTCCTTGAGACGCACATATGCCTCACGATACTGTTGCGCATTGTGAGTAAGTACAGCTTGTCGCAAGCGTTGTACCACCTCTGTGCGCTGTACCTCGCTACTGAGCGTATCAAAACGGCGCTGTAACTGCATCAATGCCGCCTCGTTCGCACCATAGCGCAGACGGGCAATCTCGGCCTGCATCACACGAGGCAAATGGAGTCGTACCGCCGCTATTAGTCGTCGCAACTCACCATATTCTTCATGTACCGCAGGCAGCATTGTCACAAGCTGATACCACTGCAAACCACATTCCTGAAGCCTCTGCTCCAGAGGTCGCCATACTACCGCATACCAGCCAAGATACTGTTCTAGTTGCTGGACATACATAGTAGCAGCCTGTTCAGGAATCGCGCCCAACTCTGGCGCACCAGCCACCACCATTTGTCGTTGCCAGCGACCATTCAACTCCTGACGGGCTTTATACAAGCGTTCATACATCAACAGAGCCTCAAAATGTTCTTTTGTCGTGGGTGGATGTCCTTGCACACGGCACTGCTCAGCCAGCATTTTCCAGTTCCGATGCACTAGAAAATGGTAGCCAGCCAACTTCTTACCTGGCTCAACATGCTTGAGAATCTCGCTCAATAGCTGTTCTCGTTGCTCAGGAAAACATTGCTCTGGAATAAAGGGGTCATATTCTAGCTGCAATAGTTCAGCCTGCGCCGCCAGTTCATAGGTAGCCTTAATCTTAGCAATCAGATCATACCAAGCTTTCAGGCGTGCGCCGCCCTCGCGTCCGGCATTGATCGCTGCCATTTGCCAGGAAGTCACCCCGTCGAGAGCTGCTATAGCCTGTGTGCAACGTGCCAACACATCTTGCAAAACCTCTATTGGCACTGGGGAACCATATCTTACCCACAGGTCAGCACGAAAATTTCGTTCTACCTGCGCAAGTTGCTGATATTCGGCAACTAATTTTTCAACATCGGTCGGCGTCAACAATCCCTGTGGGTCGGGCAAACCAGCTACCATATCGCGTTCATCGACAGCAGTTACCGCGACATTCGTATGATACAGTTCGCGCAACTCACTTTCAGATAATGGACAGAGCGTACCGGCTTTGACTGGAACAGGCAACCAGGAGTCGCGTGCCATATGTTGGGCGACATAGCGGGCGGCATCCGAGGGTGTATATTCCTCACCTGCAATAACAATGGATTGATATTCACTACTTCGGGCAGCTTTCAGTTGGTCGCGTGTGGTGCGCAACTGACGCAAAATATCCAGACGACGCTGGCGCAAAGATGTAGCTTCACGCTCCAATACTCTGGGATTGGCAAACGAGAGCATTTCGGCAATCGCATCAATAGCGCGTTCCATCTGCTTACGATCATCATCTTCCAGAATACTGACACATAGTGGCTGGAGCGGCGTAACGACCTTTTCGTGCAGCACTCTCAATGCCTTCGAGGTGTGGCTTGTCACCAGCACACTCTTCCCTTGCGCCAGCAGATATCCTAGCAGGTTAGCGATAGTATGCGTCTTACCTGTTCCGGGCGGTCCCTGTACCAACACCACTTTATCGCGTTCCAGGCGACGCGCAATTTCAAGCTGTTCCGCGTTGGCCGGTTTGCTCAGCAAAATATGCTCATCTTCACCATTGGGCGAGGCTAGCCAGGATGCATCGCTCTCGTCAGCAGGAATATCCGTCTGTACTGGTTGGTCGGTTGCAATGCCCACTAGATTGCTCAATGCATAGGGATATTCTTCACTTCCTGCAACATCTTCCAATAATGCCTCTAATGCCGTGTGAAAACCGAGAATGCGCCTACGCAAAAAGATCACAGGGTCGCGTGTAATCAAGGGTATCGTCTTATTCTTCACCGCTAACGGTTGCTCAGAAAACTGTCCCTGTGACGAGAGTTGATTGACAAAACGTTGTAAAAATTCTGCTGTGGTACTACCTTCTAAAGGAGAACAAGGCTGTTGCTCAAATTCTTGGCGCACGTGACCCAGATCTAACGCATTAATATTGGGTAAAGCCTGAAAAAGCGTGGTATATAACTCTGGTGGCTGGTCGGTTTCCAGTAGGGAGAACTCTGGTATATTGGCATCAAAGCGTAACTGCAAACGTTGTAGTAGAATAGGGTGATGTAGCGTGGCAGTTGGCTGAGGCGACCAGGACAGGATACCATCGCCAACAACAAGTTCCCACTGCTCCGTTTCACGCTCCAGAATGGTACGCAAGTCATAAAGGCGTTGAAAGAGTTCCAGTGCGCGATACGCTGGCGTTTCCGCCGCTACCCAGGCAGCGCGTTTTGCTTGCCACTCTTGTAAAAGACGCACCCGTTTAGCATCAGCATCGAAAGCAGGTGTTACCGATTGATCTATAGTTACCTGACCATCAATGCTCTGCCAGCCACGCTGGAGCCAGGGTAGTATCTCTTCAGGCGGCTCTGGCCCCGGTCGCGGCTCTGGACGACGCACCTTCAACACCACTGTATCCCCGTTATCAGTTCCATCAGTTGATGCTACTGATACTTCTTGCTGCAACGGTGTGCTATTACGTTTATCCGACACAGTCGCTACCTGTATGTAGGGATGGGCAGGAAGGTCGTGCAACCATAAGAGCCAGGAACAGGCATCGATCTCCTTCTGCACAGGATTCTGGAGTTGATTAAAAGCCTGAATGTAGCGAAAAAGGCGCGTCACTTTCGCACGTGCCTGATTGTCAGCTTCACCATTTACTGTGTATTGCACCAAGTACTCACTTTCCCTTTCCTACCAGCATGCCACAGCTCATCTATCCCTCTCAACATATCAGCTACATATGCCTATCGAGAAAAGCAAAAAAATCATCAGGCATAACTATCATTCTATAGCGGATTATGCCTACTGCACGAGGATCAGGACGGGCTGATAAAGACGAGTATAGCAAAGTTGCGGTGAAACTTCAAGGGAGCGGAGATCAAAAAGATGAAACAAGCTAGCTGAAGTATAGAAGAATATGCTATTTTATCTATACAGCATTATTTTCAATAGGGGCCGATTCATCGTATCCACTGATGTTCAGACACGATATTGGTCCTTCTCTAAATTGGGAATAACCAGAAACGTTTTGTTGTCGTATATAATATATAGAGAAATGTATGGCAGGTTTTCCTGCCGCTAGCAATGAGGGATACAACCGATGGAACAGAAGTACGTTCGGCAATCCAGTGGTGCTAAAGCCATCGCTCTCGACACCCGTGCCATGCTGCTACGCTATCGTCTTCAATTGATTGCGTTATTGATTTCCGCTGCCTTTGCCCTCGGTCTCCATGTCATCTTTGGACATTAAGACGACGAAGACGAACGCAGACAGTCTCTTTCCATACGGGCATCCCTGATCGGATGTCCTTTTTTCTTACTTTTCTGCAGCCTACAAGCCTACAAGCCTACAGCAACCTACTTGCATATACGCATGAGAATGAGTACAATCGTACTATATAAAAGCTTTGCATAATTATCTTTTGTATATGGTGGAGTAGCGCATCATGAGTAGTTTGTTGCCTGGCCAGAAACAGAATACGCCGATTACCGCCCAAGCTGCCCGCGACATCGGTCCACGCCGTCTGATCGTCACCGCGAATGTAGTGTTCTTTGCCATACGCGACTGGACCTTGTGGGTACTCTTGCGCGAGGGACCGTGGGGATCGCCGATGCGTCTGGTACTGGGCAATGAAACGGTAGCGGAAGCCGTCACAAAAACGATGGACGCACTCCTGCTCTGGCCTACGCATGCCCCGCTGCTACAACTGAAAGCGGGATGGCAGGAACAACAGGTCTACATCTGGGGGAGCAGTGATGAAGGTGCCTCTGTTTCGCTCATTCACAGCATCTTTCTCCGTGCCAACCACGATAGACTGCACTCCAATCTGCACAAACACTCAGTCCCTAGCCTGCGTGTAGAGTGGGTACCTGTCTCTTCTATTGAAGAGGGCAAACACCATCTCGACCCAGAGGTCAAACCGGTGCTTGAGACGGCGTTGCATGCACTACGCGCTCAGGTGCAGCGTGACCCTGAGATTGTGCTACGCTATCTCGCTGATATGGGAACAATGGGGACAGCCGAACCACAAAACGAGTGGTGGCGACGCGATACCGATGCGCCACCAAGCAGAGAGACACGTCCATTTGGTATACTAAAAGAGCCGAAATCTGGCGATGGTATGCTGACACTGGCTGAGGCCACGCTACTCTATCGGGCCTTCTTTCCAGCCGATGAGCAGATTGACCTCTCTAACCTGCGCCGCCGCTTCTTGAGCATGAATAAATTGGCACCTACGAATGAAGAACGTCCAGTACGTGGGCGTGAAATGGATTGGCGACGTGTCAGCCGCGCCTATCGCTATGCTGAAATAGGAAAGAATACAGGTGCTTTATAATTTTACAGTTTAATTTAAGGAATAAATAGACGATGGCAAAAGTGACGACAGGGACAGGTGACACCGGTTATACCGGCTTATTGGGTGAGCAGCGTGTTCCCAAATATGATCCCCGCCCAGATACGTTTGGCACAGTTGATGAGGCAACCTCGGCACTTGGATTGGCTCGTGCAACAGCACAAGATCAGAAGGTTAAAGATATTATCTATCGCGTGCAACAAGAACTCTATCTGTTGATGGGCGAACTGGCTACGCCACCAGAGAATTACGAGAAAATGGGACTGCGCATGACCCAGGAACATGTGCAGCGCCTGGAACAGGTGGAAGAGGAATTGAAACGCGAGGTTGAAATTCCCAACAAATTTATCATCCCCGGTGACACGCTAGATGGAGCGGCTCTCGACCTGGCGCGTACCATCATTCGACGTGCTGAACGCATGGCAGTCAAGTTGCTACACGATGGTATCATTGAAAATACCGAGGTAGTGCGTTATCTCAACCGCCTTTCAGATATGATCTTCATTTTGGCACGCTACATCGAGGTCAAATCCTCGCTAGCCCAATTGCCCGATGAGACAAATAAAG
>JAJZEJ010000098.1 GCA_021828635.1 Chloroflexota bacterium | reverse complement strand
AGGGGCGCAAAGTGGTGATTGTTGAACGCTGGTTTCAAAAATCGGGAGCCTGGATGATTTTTCTCTCGCGCATGACGCCCTATGTACGACCTTTCGCCTGCTTTCCAGCTGGTATTGCGCAGATGCCCTTTGGACGTTTTTTACTAGCTGTTATAAGTGGTTCCATCATCTGGTGTTTCGTTATGCTTTCAATCGGCTGGAGCCTGGGAAAACGCTGGCACCTTGCCTTGCACGTCTTGCAACTCTATCCTATACCTTCTATCTGCGTGATTATACTCTTGTTGGCGTTCTTTGCCTCTATGGTCTATCTCATCAAGCGTTCACTCACCCGTTTTAGCCTGAATGAGGAAGAGCAAACATGTCAACAACAATCGCTCCTTCGTACATTGTTGCATATCTAATACTATGGCATATATGATGGACATGGCACCCACAAGGGGTGTGACTACATTAATTACATGTTACATGTAGTGGCATCTCTTGTGGGTGCCATGCTCATTGAAATGAGAGCTATGCTCATGTGTTACAATTTGACCATTGTCATGCCGAAGATGTCGCCCGCCTCGCTGATCTCGGCCATTGCCCAATCGGGGATTGGTTCGTCAACGGAGATAATCATCAGCGCATTATCGGTCTGCTTGAGCAAGCCTGCCGGGCGTGGGCCACGTGAGGTTGGTCCCACATCCATGTGGCGAATGTTGACACCGGCACGACCGAGGATAGTGCCAACTTTGCCAATCATGCCCGGTTGGTCGAAGTTGCGGCAGAAGAGGATGTTGCCTTCCGGCACAAATTCTGCCCAGTAGCGTCCGACGCGCACGATACGCGGCTCGCCATGCATCACGGTTCCGCTCAGCACATCCACGTGTTCATCACCGGAGCCAGCTTTGCCTGCGAACGATGAGACATGACCATTCTCGCCGATCACACGCACCGTCACCAGATTGGCAAATTCGCTCGCCGTCGTTGACTTTTGCTCTACGATCTCGATGCCGCGCTGTTTAGCGAGCAACTGCGCGTTAATCATGTTGACATGCGCGTCCGAGATTGATTCAAGCAGCCCTTTGATCAGCGCCGCCTGTAAGGGACGTAGATCATAGTTGGCGATATCACCACTGCAAGAAAGCTCAATCTTATGTAGTGGTCCCGGCTGAAGCTGTGTGTAGAGATGGCCCATGCGTTCGAGCAGGCGCATATATGGCTCCAGCACCTTCAATGTCTCCGGTAGAATCAGTGGTGCATTGACTGCCGCGCGTGGAAAACCGCCGTGCAGCACTGTCACAATTTGTTCAGCCACATCAGTTGCGACTCCAACCTGAGCCTCTTCGGTCGATGCGCCTAGATGTGGTGTAGCGATGACATGTTTATGCGCGATGAGTTCTTTTAGAAGAGCGTTGCCGCGTATCGGCTCCTGGCTGAATACATCAAGGGCAGCTCCGGCCACGCGCTGCTCATTCAATGCCTGCAAGAGTGCCTCTTCATCGATCAAGCCACCACGAGCGCAGTTGATGAGACGCGCACCGGGCTTCATCATGTTTAGTTCTCTGGTACCGATCAAGCCGCGTGTGCCTTTGGGACCGGTGGTAAGCGAGGTATGCAGTGTGATGAAATCAGCCTGTTGCAGCACCTCATCCATACTGAGCATCGTGACGCCCAATTTGCGTGCATTTTCGGGCGAGACGAAAGGGTCGAAGGCGAGAATCTGCATTGATAGACCCTGCGCACGCCGTGCTACCTCAGAGCCGACCTTGCCCAGGCCGATCACGCCGAGCGTCTTGTTGCGTACCTCGACGCCCACGAAGTGACTCTTCTCCCATTTGTCGGCTTTCATGCTGGCATCGGCGGCAGGAATATGGCGAGCCAGCGTCATCAACATGGCAATCGTGTGTTCGGCGGCGGCGATGATGTTGCCGGTGGGAGAGTTGACGACCATGATGCCATGATGCGTCGCGGCATCAGTATCGATATTATCTACGCCAACGCCGGCGCGTCCCACAATTTTTAGATTCGTAGCGGCGGCTAACACATCTTTTGTCACTTGTGTCTCGCTGCGTACAATCAAGGCAGTATAGTTGCCGATGATTTCTTTAAGTTGCTCTGCTTTCAAGCCAGGGCGCTCATCAATCTGTGCATTCGGCAATTGTGTGCGCAAGAGGTCGATGCCCTCGTGCGCGATGCGGTCAGTAATCAAGATTTTGACCGTATCCGCCGGATTACTGTGGGCCTCGCGTTCCTGTGTCAGACTTTCCATGCGTTTTTCCCTTCTTCTATCCTATCCCTCAAAACCCGCTTCACGCAGGCGTCGCTCGACAGCGTTCATGGCTTCTTCCAGGTCATTTTGTGTAAAGTAGCCCAGGTGGCCGACGCGAAAAATTTTGCCTTTCATATGGTCTTGCCCGTCCGCGAGAACGACCTTATCCTGCTCACCCAATGTCTTGAGCAGAGCTTTGGTATTGACATTCTCTGGTGTCCAGATGGCGGTGACGGTGTTCGAGGCATTGTTGTGGTTGGCGAAGAGCTTCAAGCCCATTGCCTTCGCGCGTTCGCGGACGTAGGCTCCAGCCTGTGCCTGACGCTCAAAGATGGCATCGCGTCCCTCTGCTAGCATCATTTCAAGCGCGACATCGAGGGCATAGAAGAGCGAGACGGCAGGCGTTGAGGGCTGTTGCCACATTTCTAGTTGCTTGAGCGCCATACCCCAATCGAAGTAGAAGCGTGGCAGCTTGGCTATCTTGTTGGCCGCTAGAGCGCGTGGGCTGGCGGCAATCATCATGATACCCGGAGGCGTCATCCAGCCTTTTTGTGAGCCGGTGAAAACCACGTCGAGATTCCAGGCGTCCATCTCTAGCGGAATACTACCCAGCGAACTCACTGCATCAATGGCGATCAGCGCGTCAGGGTTCTGATGGCGCACAACCGTGGCCAGTGCCTCAATATCATTAGTGACGCCTGTCGAGGTCTCGTTATGTGTAATCAACACGCCTTTGAAGGGCGGAATATCTTTCAAGCGAGCTGCAACCACATCTGGGTCAGCAACTTCACCCCAGGGAAACTCGATGCGTGTCACATTCAGGCCATAGACAGTTGCGATCTTCGCCAAGCGCGTGCCGAAGTTGCCAATAATAATCGAGACAACGTGGTCGCCAGGCGAGAACAGGTTAACTATGGCTGCCTCTTGTCCACCCGTACCCGATGCTGGAAATGTCATGACCGGCGAGGTGGTCTGGAAGAAGTATTGCAAGCGCAATGTCACTCGTTTGACAATCGCCGCGAATTCTGGTCCACGATGATTAATCATTGGCTGGGCCTGCGCCGCCAATACCTCTGCGGGTAAGGGCGTGGGACCAGGAACACGCAAGTTCTGCTGTGGAATAGGAGTACGCGCCTCTACCTTTGGAATGCTTATCTCTTTTCGTTCTTGTGTCGTCATGCTACCTTTTGCTCCATCTTAAACGTCACTGAAATAGTGTCGTTGTCACAACGCTGTCTATCCCGCTCCATCGCAGATACTTTTCGTGACTCCCTGCTCTGCCCACGTGCAGAAGCACGGTGAATACGCATAACTCCACTGTTATGCGCTCCTGTCGTCTTGCTGTTGCTACCAGTATCAGCGTATCGCATAGTGGCGAGTCATGTCAAACTCGCCTGCATGTTAATCACCACCTACATGATGCAGTTTGACAAAGTTTGTGCGGGCCTGGCTGGCGACAGGTAGCCCACCCATAATCACGACGTGGTCGCCCTTCTGGAACAAATGATCATCTTGCAGACGTTGATCTACAACGGCGATCAGTTCTTCTGTGGTACCTTGCATGGAGATGTGGTGCGGCCAGACACCCCACCAGAGCGCGAGCTGGCGGTATACCTCATGAGACGGCGTGTAGGCCAGAATAGGAGTGCGCGGACGATCTTTTGAGATAAGATGAGCCGACATGCCGGAGCGTGTAAAGACGACGATAGCTTTGACGCTGGCCTCTTCCGCCAGGGCGCGTGCGGCATGGCTAACGGCGTGGGACTGCGTGAGGCGCTGGCATTGTGGTAGTTGCGCGGTGCGGTCGCCAGCCTCGGTTGCCAGGGCGATACGCACCATCATCTGGACGGCTTCAATCGGGTACTCACCGGCGGCGGTTTCGGCGCTCAGCATGACGGCATCGGTCCCATCAAGAATAGCATTCGAGACATCGGCGGCCTCGGCTCTGGTGGGACGCGGATTTGTGACCATCGATTCGAGCATCTGCGTGGCCGTGATGACCGGCAAGCCCAACTGATTGCATCGTGCGATCACACGTTTCTGAATCAGCGGCACTTTTTCCAGCGACATCTCGACACCCAAGTCGCCCCGTGCAACCATCACGCCATCGGCCACATCCAGTATCTCTTCCAGGTGCGCGACCGCCTCTGGTTTCTCCAGTTTTACAATCAAAGGAATGTCTTTGAGTCTGGTTTTACGCTTGCTAGGTAGTTCGCTCTGATATTGACGCATGAGCTTCTTAGCCTCGCGCACGTCCTCTGCTTGCCGTACAAAGCTCAGGGCTACGTAATCGACACCATGCAGAATGCCAAAGCGCAGGTCATCGCGGTCTTTG
Organism: Chloroflexota bacterium; assembly: GCA_021828635.1. Next base: position 669 of record JAJZEJ010000098.1, on the reverse strand, counting down.
TTAGTGAATGCCGGTGCGCTCACGGCCACCCCTGGTAGATTGATGCCCTTATGTTCTTTGAGCAGGCCACCATAAACGACCTCACAATGCACATCAGTCGCGTTGGCATCGAGAACACGTAACTCCATCAGGCCATCATCCAGCAGAATGCGGTCGCCAGCTTTGACATCCGCCGCTAGTTGCTCGTAAGTTGTGGGGATGACTTGAGCATCATTAACATCGGGGCGTGTCGTAATTGTAACCTGCGTACCTTCGACCAACTTAATAGGCTGGCCGCCTTGTAGTGCGCCAACGCGAATTTTTGGCCCCTGCAAGTCTTGTAAAATAGCCAATGGACACTGCAACCGCTCTGCAATTGTGCGCACACGCTCGATGATCTGAGCATGTTCATCATGCGTGCCGTGCGAGAAGTTGAGGCGAGCGACGTTCATACCCGCCTTGATCAGAGCTTCGAGCCGCTCCTCACTGCTGGTCGCTGGCCCAATAGTACAGACGATTTTTGTACGACGCATCGGCCTCTTCCTTATGCTGCTTTTTTGTTCTAGATATTCAATAAGCTGGATTTATTCTATGCTGAAGCTCACTCGATTGTTGGTACCATTGCCTGTATATTGCGCAATTAATCGGTTCGTTTGACTAGTGTACCTGTGCTAGGATCACTCTTGATCC
>JAJZEJ010000157.1 GCA_021828635.1 Chloroflexota bacterium | reverse complement strand
TGGGCGATGTCAAAGTGCATGCCGGTGGCACCTATGTGTGCATGGAAGGGCCATTATTCTCCACGAAGGCCGAGTCGAATGTCTATCGCAAGCTTGGCATGGACATCATCGGTATGACCGCTTTACCGGAGGCGAAACTGGCGCGGGAGGCCGAGCTATGCTATGCCACGATTGCCTGCGCCACTGATTACGATTGCTGGCACGAGACCGAAGAGTCCGTCACAGTCGAGATGGTGATTGGCAATCTGAGCGCCAATGTGGCGAATGCCCAGCGTATCTTGCAGGGGATTGCACAGCATATCCCAGAGGATCGTTCAACGCTTTCTTGTGGTTGTGCCAGTGCCTTAGCTACCTCTATTATTACCGATGCGAAGCTGGTACCGGCTGATGTGAAAGAGCGATATAGTCTGCTCATCGGCAAATATCTGTCCTGAGCTTCTTGACAGCCCTGCGACACAGGAGTATAATAACGGTGTTCCGTAAGGGATGTATCGAGTAGGACGAAGCCGATTTTCTTCCAGTCCTGTCGGTCGGCGTAATTGGGTCCTGCGCGGCAGATGTCTGCGAACCCCGCCAGATTCGAGAGGAAGCAACGGTAAGTGGACCTCTCTGGGTGACGCAGGGTCGCCTGATTACGCTGACCGGCAGGACTGGGTGAACATCGGCTTTTTGTCTGTTCGTTACTCAGCATGATCGGTGCAATTTTATCTTCATCATGGGATGACGTGACCCGTCATAAGGAACCATCGACGGGGGTTGTAGAAAACAATGGCCTCACAATCGCTTTATCGCAAATGGCGTTCACAAACGTTCTCCGACCTTGTCGGTCAGGAGGATATTGTTCGTACTCTCAAGAACGCGCTCAAAGATGAGCATCCTGCGCATGCCTATCTCTTTACTGGCCCGCGTGGTACTGGCAAAACAAGTACTGCTCGCCTGCTTGCCAAGACAATCAACTGCCCGAACGCTAAAGATGGTGAGCCGTGTAATGAATGTCTGGAATGCCGCGAGATAACCGCCGGAAATTCGTTCAACGTCATTGAAATTGACGCCGCCTCCAATCGCGGTATTGACAGTATCCGCGAACTGCGCGAGAAGGTAATGGTACCGCCCGTCACAGGCAAGTATAAGGTCTATATTCTCGACGAAGCGCATATGCTGACAACCGAAGCCTTCAATGCCCTGCTCAAAACGTTGGAGGAGCCACCTAAGCACGCTATTTTTGTGTTGGCGACGACTGAGGTGCATAAGATGCTACCCACCGTCATTTCACGTTGCCAGCCCTTCTATTTCAAACGCATTACGACGCAACGCATTGTCCAGCATCTCAAATTTGTGGCCGAGCAAGAGCAGGTCAACCTTGAGCGTGGCGCGGCGGAACTGATAGCCAGAGCTGCTGCCGGGGGTATGCGTGATGCATTGAGCTTGCTAGATCAGGCTATGGCTTATAGTGGTCAGGAAATTGGCTTAGAGCAGGTGCAGGCTATGCTTGGCGTGGCCGACTCACGCGCCATTCAAAAATTCATTCTGCATGTTGCCGATCTTGAAAGTGCTGCCGGTCTGCATTTAATTCATGAATTGGCCGATGGTGGAGCTGACCTACGCCAAATCAACACTCAGATCGCCGAGTTTTGGCGCGGTCTCATGCTGGCTAAAGCAGGTGCTGACGTAACGGCCATTCTGGACCGTACCGAGGATGAGGTACGCGAGATCAAGCAGTTAATGCAGTATTTCTCTTTGGAAGAGCTGACCGAATGCGCTCGCCTCTTCGCGCTCAATGACCTGCTCCAGAAAAACCAGGGAACACCACAACTCGCGCTAGAATTGGCGCTGTTGAACAGCATCGAGCTGCATCGTCGCACCAATGGCAGTCAAAGTATAGCCCATGCCGCGCTGGCAGCTACCATCATACCCGCTCCAACACAACCACGCCAGGAGGCACCGCGTCAGGTTGCTACTCCTCCATCTGCGCCAACAACGCCGCCAATGCCGCCAACATTGCAGTCACAGCCTACGAAGCCAACTCCACCTGTGTCACAACCTCCAAAAGAAGAGCTACTCACGCCACCTATTGCGCCCGTGGAACCAACTGCGCTGATAGCCGCAACATCCACACCAGTGTCATCGTCGGCTGCAAGTAGTGATAAGAGCGATGATGAACTGCCGGATTGGGACGATATGCGTACCTATGATGATGAAGAGGAACTGGAAGATGCCGATGCATTATCGTCGGTGTCCTCGACCGCTTCTATAACGTCGCGGGATGACGATGGAGCGGAGCATGATGATACTCGTGGGATGGAAGAGGTAGAGGATGAGCCGACTCCGGTTGCTATAGAGCCTGCGTTGAAATTAGAACAGTTGCAAGGGCAATGGGAGAACATCAAGCGACGTGTCAAAACGTATCCTAAAGATGGTCCAATGATTGCCGCAATTTTGAACAATTGCCACATTGTGGCTGTCGAAGCCGGTACCCCTCACCCTGTTGTGGCAATGAAACCATCCTCTAAATTTCATTACACTTCAATGCAAAAGCCAGAGCGTTGTCAGGCTGTCGAATGGGCTATTAAGCTTGAATTGAATCAAGAATGCACTATTAGAATCTTGCCTTTCGGCCAGGATGGCGTCAATCTGCATAATGCGCCATTGCCGAGCGAGCCACCTGCTGGTAATCATGGGTTATCTCCAACTGTGCAGACACGCGGATCAGCCACGCCAGCACCGACTGTACCCCGAAAGCTGCCGGAGAGTTCACAGAGCGCGGTAGCAAAAACGAGTAGTACAGAAAAAACACTTGCCAGAAAGAATAGTGTGAGAGAGAATACTACTACGCTGTCTTCCGTACCACGTGAAATGTCGCAGAGCCGCCAGGAGCGCATTACACAACGCGCCAAGAGCGATCCTGTGGTTATGGAAGTGATGCGTATATTCAAAGCGGAAACCAAAGAAGTCCAGTTAAAGTAAGGAGTGTTATCTATCATGAACATGCGTGAAGTTCAAAAAATGCAGCAGAAATTGCTGAAAATGCAGGAAGACCTGGAGAACACAAAATATACCGGCACATCGGGTGGTGGGGCCGTGACCATCACGTTGACCGGCAAGTTTGAGATCACGGATGTCAAAATCGATCCCGAAGCATTTAGTGCCGAAGATATTGAGGAGCTAGAGGTCATGGTCAAGGCGGCTGCGAAGGATGCCTTTGACAAAGCGACAGAGGCGCAGCAGAAGCTGATCAGTAGTGCTACGGGCGGAATGAAAATACCAGGACTGTTCTAAACAATGAGCGATCTCGCACCACCGGTAGCAGCACTGATCGAGGAATTTTCAAAGCTGCCAGGAGTTGGCGTCAAAACCGCGCAACGCCTGACCTTCTTTCTGCTGCGTAGTCCCACCGACCAGTCACGTCGGTTGGCGGAGGCTATTATGCGCATGAAAGAGAGCATTGTCTACTGCTCGCGCTGCTACAACATCACCGATACAGACCCATGCCAGATTTGCGTCAATCCCAACCGCGATCAAGAGACGATCTGTGTGGTTGAAGAACCCCTGGATGTGTTGGCACTAGAAAAGACCGGCATGTACAAAGGTCTCTATCACGTATTGCATGGCGCACTGTCTCCGCTCGATGGCATCGGACGGAAAGACCTGCGTTTCGATGAATTGTTGCGACGCATGGAACACGAACCTACGCACGAGGTATTGATCGCTACCAATCCAGGCATTGAAGGCGATATGACGGCGGGCTTTATCAAAAATGCCATCCGTGATGAACTCAAGCGCGATGATGTGCGTATCACAACACTGGCGCGTGGTCTGCCGATGGGTAGCGAATTGGAGTACGCCGACGAGGGTACGCTTGGACGCGCTATCGAGGGACGGCGAGAACTCTAACAGCTTTTCTTTGCCGTTGTATGTTGTCTGCACCGTCTGCCTTCTCTCTTGACAGTTGTACATGTCTATGGTACTATTGTTCTAAATTTAGGGAAACAGTTAGGGAGAGTATCTGTTTTCCGTTTTTTCACCCTTGCCAAAGAATACTCTGGTGAAGCAACTTTTTACGGTACTGCACAATTGAGCCGTGTGCAGCACAATCCTATGGTTGACAAAAAACTGTTTATCCCAGCGAGGGAAGAAGTGCGTCTTAAAAGGAGGATGCCAGGGGTACACTATCATGCTATCGTGCTGATACTGTAACCTGGTAAGCAAACAATGGCAACGAGCAAGAAAGAAAAGGCCGCAGCGGCAGCGAGTAATGTGAATACGGCAGGTATGACTGAGCGAGAGAAGGCCATAGAACTGGCTTTATCACAGATTGAACGGCGCTTCGGCAAAGGCGCTATCATGAAGCTTGGAGAGGCAGCCAAAGTGCATGTTGATGTGATTCCCACTGGCTCTATCGCGCTTGATCTAGCATTGGGTGTGGGAGGCATACCTAGAGGACGTATCAGCGAGATTTATGGCCCTGAGTCTTCCGGTAAAACTACACTGTGCCAGCATATTATTGCCAATGCACAACGCGCTGGTGGTTATGCCGCTTTTATCGATGCTGAACACGCGCTCGACCCGACCTATGCGGCGCGTTGTGGCGTTGATACCAACAATCTACTGATCTCGCAGCCCGATACCGGTGAGCAGGCGTTGGAAATTGTAGACTCCCTGGTGCGTAGCAACGCGGTCGATGTGATCGTGATTGACTCAGTTGCCGCTCTAGCCCCACGTGCTGAAATTGAGGGTGAGATGGGCGACTCGCACGTTGGCCTGCAAGCCCGCCTGATGAGCCAGGCCATGCGTAAGCTTACTGGGGCTATTAGCAACTCGAATACCTCGATCATTTTTACCAATCAGTTGCGTGAGAAGGTCGGTGTCATGTTTGGCAACCCTGAGACAACTGCTGGTGGTAAAGCTCTCAAGTTCTACGCCTCTGTGCGTCTGGATATTCGTCGTACCGATTCGATCAAGCAAGGCCAGGATGTAGTTGGTAGCCGCACCCGTGTTCGTGTGGTGAAGAACAAAGTAGCGCCGCCGTTCAAGACCGCCGAGTTCGATATCATGTATAGTGAAGGTATTTCACGTGAGGGTGGTCTGATTGATCTGGGCCTGGAGATGGGCATTGTGAAGAAGAGCGGTGCCTGGTTTACTGTCGGTGATATTCGCCTCGGTCAGGGACGTGAGAACGCCAAAGAGTTTCTGCGTCAGAACAGTGATGTCGCCTCTGCCATCGAAGAGCAGATTCGTGGTAACATAATCGCCTTCAAG
>JAJZEJ010000165.1 GCA_021828635.1 Chloroflexota bacterium | reverse complement strand
ACCAGCGACCAGCGTTGAGGCATGCATCCCTGGTTCTAATTTCTCGCCGCCAGCTTCAACGCCGATCAGTTTGACCTCTGGTACATCGGCGAAAGGATAGAAGATGCCGATAGCGTTACTGCCGCCGCCAACACAGGCCATTATCAGGTCTGGCAAGCGCCCCGCCTGTTGTACGATCTGTTCGCGTGCTTCTTTGCCGATAATAGACTGAAAATCGCGCACAATGCGTGGATAGGGATGTGGCCCCGCCGCCGTGCCAAAGAGGTAAAATGTGGTTTCAACGTTCGTCACCCAATCGCGGATAGCCTCGTTAATGGCATCTTTCAGCGTGCGCGTGCCGCTGTTGACCGAACGCACCTCGGCTCCCAACAATTTCATGCGAAAGACGTTGAGTGACTGGCGCTGAATGTCGGTTTCTCCCATGTAGATGATGCATTCCAGACCGAGCATCGCGCAAACCGTCGCGGTGGCGACACCATGCTGACCGGCTCCGGTCTCCGCGATGATGCGCTTTTTGCCCATGCGTTTCGCCAGCAAGCCCTGGCCGAGCGCGTTATTGATCTTGTGTGCGCCCGTGTGCGCCAGGTCTTCGCGCTTGAGATAGACCTGTACATTCTGTACATTCTGTGCGACCAGCTTTGAGAAGTGTGTGGCATGGTAGAGCGGCGTGGGCCGTCCCACGTAGTGGCGCAGCAAATCTTTCATTTCAGCCTGAAAAGCCGCATCGCCGAGCGCCTCTTCGTGGGCCTGCTCAAGCTCACCGAGCAATGGGAGTAGGCTTTCAGGCACGAAGCGCCCGCCGAAATCACCGAAGCGCCCACGTTGATCGGGGTAGGTATTATGTTGATAGCCAATGGTTTCTTGTGTTTGCATTGCGTTGTTGTTCTTTTCTCTAGTGGACAAACAATGATTATCGTGTAGCACGTACCCGTGCTATAAAATCACGTATCTTCTGCACATCTTTCTGCTTGTTCGTTTCGACACCACTACTGACATCGACGCCCCAGGGTTGCACCCGTTGGATGGCTGTTGCCACATTTTCTGGTGTCAGGCCACCGGCCAGCAGAATGCGCGTCTCTTGCGCGGCGCGGCGGGCTATCTGCCAATCGTGCGTCTGGCCGGTACCACCCCAGGATGGTGTTGGCGTATCAAGCAGGATACGCCAACTGGCATCGGTGTAATCGTGAATGCGTGTCAGGTCGGACTCATCGTGTACAGAAATGGCCTTGATGATCGGTCGGTGTATCTCGGCACACTGTTCCGGCGTCTCGTTGCCATGCAACTGCACAAAATTTAGCCCGACCTCTTCAATCACCTCATTGATGTAGGATGGAGGTTCGTTGACGAAGACGCCGACGAGATCGGGCGGCATCTGTTTGGTTGGTAGGTTGGCATAGCTGCTATCAGCCAACACCGAACACACCTGCCGTGGCTCAATGTAGCGGTGGCTGGGCTTGTAGAAGATCAAGCCCAGCATATCGGCACCGGCCTCAACCGCTGTGTTGATAGCCTCTGGCTGGCGCAACCCACAGATTTTGACCTGAGTGCTTGTGTTCGCACCTTGCAGCAGGTTACTCATCTGACCAGGGACATCATCGGAGACCACCAGCGATTCGCCGACCAGCATGCCTTGTACGTCGTAGCGTGCTAAGCGACGAGCATCGGAGGCGCTATGAATGCCGCTCTCGGCGATCACAACGCGATCAGCAGGAATGTATGGGCGAATGTCGCGGATGAGATGAGGATGCATCTCAAACGTCGTGAGGTCACGACTATTGACACCGATAATGACAGCACCAGCATCAACCGCACGCAGCACCTCCTCTTTGCTGTGCGCCTCGACCAGACAGCGCATGCGCAACTCATGAGCAAGCTGGAGCAGGCGGCGTAGCTGGCGGTCGTCGAGGAGAGCGCAGATTAGCAGGATGGCGTCGGCATTCCAGGCGCGGGCCTCATAGACTTGATAGTCGTCGATGATAAAATCTTTGCGCAAAACAGGCAATTGCACTGTCTGCTTGATGGCGGTTAAATATTCTGGCGCACCCAGGAAGAAATGTGGCTCGGTCAGTACAGAGATGGCCGAAGCTCCATGCGCTTCATAGGTACGGGCTAATTCAACCGGATCGAGCTGCGGAGCCAGCATACCTTTTGATGGTGAGGCACGTTTGACTTCGGCAATCAGGCCGATGCGCGTGCGATCCTTAAAGGAGTCCAACAGGTCGCGTGGTCGAGGCTGTTGCATCGCCAGCAATTCGATTTGTGCTGGCGGACAATCGCGTTTGCGTTGTTCCAGGTCGAGACGTGTTTGGGCGACAATGCGGTCAAGAAACATAGTTCACCTATTTTTGAGCTTGCGAGCAGACGATCACATCGGCCAACTTCTGTTGCGCTTTGCCTTCGCGTAACGTTGCACGAGCCAGCTTGATACCATCGACCAGTGAATCGACCTGTTCACAGGCGAGTAGAGCGGCAGCAGTATTCAGGCAGAGCATATCAGTAGTTGGCGATTCGATGTAGCTACTGAGCAGTTCACGCATGAGTGCGGCATTGTGAGTTGGGTCGCCACCTTGAAATGGCTGACGATCTGTAATGGTCGCTAAACCGACCTCTTCGGGTGTGATGGTGTATTCGCGTAGCTCTTCGCCACTGCGTACCTCGCAGATGCGCGTTGGGGCATTCAGCGAACACTCGTCGATGCCATCTTCGCCATGAACGATCAGCGCGTGACGGCAACCGAGATGCAGCAAAACTTCGCCCATCTTGCGCAGCATAGTGCCATCCGCCACACCAAGCACCTGGTAGCGCGTATGGGCTGGATTGGTCAATGGGCCTAGAATGTTGAAGACGGTGCGAATACCGATCTCGCGGCGTGTCGGGCCGACGTGTTTCATGGCTGGATGGTAGGCTGCTGCGAACATAAAGCCAAAACCAACCTCCTGCACGCAACTGGCGATCTGCTCTGGCCCCAGGTCGATGCGCACACCTAGTGCCTCCAAGACATCGGCGCTACCGCAGCGGCTGGTAGCCGAACGGTTGCCGTGTTTGGCGACAGTAGCACCAGCTGCGGCTGCCAGGATGCCTGCCGCCGTGGAAACATTGAAGGTACCAGCGCCATCACCGCCCGTGCCACAGGTATCCAGTGCGATCTTGGCTATGTCATCGGCCAGATGAACACGTACTGCCTTTTCGCGCATCACTCGCGCCAGACCAGCAAGCTCTTCTACTGTTTCGCCGCCAGGGCGCAGGCGTAGAGCGGTCAGAAACGCGCCTAATTGTGAGGCGGTTGCCGCGCCCGTCATGATCTCTTCCATTACTGCCTCTGCCTCGCTCTCGCTGAGCGTGGCACCGGCTGCAACATGTACGATAGCCTCGCGTATCATCGTCGGCCTCCTTTACACTGCCTGTTTTGTCTGCTCTACCTGTTTAGCCAGAAAATTGCGCAACAGGTTTTTTCCCATCGGCGTCATAATTGATTCAGGGTGAAACTGTACGCCCTCGACCGGATAGCGGCGATGGCGCAGGCCCATTATCAGGCCATCATCAGTTTCAGCAGTAATTTCTAACTCGTCGGGCAGCGTTTCGCGCTCGACAATCAGACTATGATAACGGTTTGCCTCGAAGGGCGTGGGTAGGTTCTGAAAGACGCCTTGCCCTTGATGATACATCAACGAGGTCTTGCCATGCATCGGCTCCGGCGCACGAATGACACGCCCACCATACACCTGTCCAATAGCCTGATGCCCCAGACACACGCCAAGTGTTGGAATCATAGAACCGAACGTCTTGACGATCTGACAGGAAAGCCCCGCTTCATTCGGCGTGCAGGGACCAGGAGAGATTACAATTTGAGTTGGTTGCAGAGTTGCCACTTCGTCGAGCGTCAATTGATCGTTGCGGCGCACCACAACCTCGGCTCCCAGTTCGCTCAGGTATTGATACAGGTTGTAGGTAAAGCTGTCGTAGTTATCGACCAGTAGCAGCATCTTATTCCTGTCCTCTCTGCTCTTGCGCGATCTTCTCAGCCTCGTCCAGTGAGCGCAACAGGGCTTTCGCCTTGTTCAGACTCTCTTGATACTCCATTGCCGGGTCTGAGTCAGCTACCACTCCACAGCCAGCCTGAATATAGGCGCGTCCATCCTTGATGACCATCGTGCGCAAAGCAATCGCCGTTTCCTGGTTGCCAGAATGGCTAAAGTAGCCAACGGCTCCAGCATAGACACCGCGCTGCTCTTGCTCCAGTTCGCTGATAATCTCCATTGCACGTATTTTTGGTGCGCCAGAGACGGTACCAGCCGGAAAACCTGCTCGTTGCGCGTCATAAGATGTCAGGTCAGGTGTGAGCTGTCCGACGACATTAGAAACTAGATGCATGACGTGCGAATAACGTTCAATCTCCATTAACTCAGTGACGCGCACGGTGGCGGGAACGCTGACGCGGCCCACGTCGTTACGCGCCAGGTCTACCAGCATGACATGCTCGGCCCGCTCTTTGGGATCGCTTTGAAGTTCTTCGGCCAGTTGCGCGTCACTCTGGCGGTCACTGCCGCGTGGGCGTGTGCCGGCAATAGGACGAATCGTGACCTCGTTATCTTCGTAGCGTACCTGCAATTCTGGCGAAGCTCCGACGATATAAAAGTCTTGCAAGTCAAGATAGAACATGTATGGTGATGGATTGATCGCTCGTAGTGCGCGATAGACTGTGAACGGTGAAGCATTGACGTAACGACTCAGACGCTGCGAAGGTACCACCTGGAATATATCGCCAGCTTTGATGTACTCAACTGAACGGCGTACCATCTCCTCGAACTCTTCGCGTGTGCGGTTCGAGATGACACGCAAGGCGTCGGCATTGTGAATGGGTTCCGGCTCCTTTGGTAGCCTGATGGGTTGGTTCAAGCGATGCTGCACATCATTGATGATGCTGATGCAACGCTGGTATTCTGTCACCAGATCAGGGGCATCAAGATGGAGGTGCGTGACGACGCGCACACGATGCTTGACATGATCGAATACCAGTACAGTCTCAGTGAAGCAGAAGACGGCTAATGGTAGATCAAGCGTGTTCTGCTGTGGCATCGGCAACCGTTCAAAGCGTGTCACTGCGTCATAAGAGAGATAGCCGACCGCGCCCCCATGAAACACCGGCAGACCATCCTGGTTGTCATCGTCTGGTGAAACAAGCTGATACTGTCCCAATTCGGCCTCAATGAAGGCCAGTGGGTCGCGGCAAGATAGCTTTTCGCTGGTCATGGGCGCGTTGGTGTGC
>JAJZEJ010000374.1 GCA_021828635.1 Chloroflexota bacterium | reverse complement strand
TTGCGCCGGAGCATTGACTACAACAGATGCGTGATGGGTAGCAAAATCAGCCATAACTATTTCTCCTTCTATACTTCTTTGCAGAACACTCTAGCAGACATCACACTTACCAATCTTGACGAACAGCTACCGGGCCATATTAACCAATCTTGACCGGTCTATGCCGACGCTGTTCAATCACCACTCTACTGTACACGATGAAGCACGCAATATATATACATGTATAGATGAGCCTATACTACATTCTCTACATTTCTAAGCAGTTTTTTATATTTTTAATGTTTTCTTTGTAATGATGGTATGATGAGAAGCATCCCTACCAGGGTAACAGAGAAATGAGATCAGGTTATCACCTGAGAAAAAATCAGTCAATTGCTTATTCCGCTACTCTTGCAAAGGGTTCTATGATATTGAGTAGAGGGAGAGGTTATCTATCTAACCTGCGCGGCGCAAACGGCGCAAAGAGGCGGACCCGTTGCAACAACATTGCCATAATTATCCGCACATACCTTCGTCACGCGCAGAGACATTATGCTTTGAAAGAGGGATTTTCGCATTATGAAGTCGCATTCAATTCGTTTCATCGTATTCTCCGCGATGGCTTTAGTGCTGGGCAGCGTGCTGCTGGTAGCCTGCCAGCGCCCTGGCACCAGCACGGCTAGCGCACCTGGTAGCTCTTCAAGTAGCAGTAGCTCAAGTTCCACTGCCAGTTGCCCAACGGTGCATATGACCACCAATAATTTCGCGCAATCTTCCGTGACTGTCAGCAAGGGTTGCACACTGACATTGACCGATGATGCCTCGGTGACGCACATCATTGGCAATGGTTCATGGGTCAACGGGAATGCCGAGCCAAAGCAAGAGCCAGGTGCGCCGACAGTCAGTATGACATTCAACGGCAATGATACGCAGTCAACGCCAGCCTGGACCACCGCCGGTACCTATCACCTGTACTGTAGTGTTCACCCTGGCATGAATTTGACCGTGACCGTTCAATAGGGGTTGTTTGAAAGGAATATTCGGTGACATTGCTGTGTTTTGAAAAGTGAAAGCTATCGCAATGCAACGACGCATCAATGCCACCGAAGAAGCCACCGGAACCAGAAAAGCTGGCAATAGGAATTTTGTATCTCCGTTTGTGAATTTTTGCACGTCTAGGGTAATATAAGAGTAGGCCAAACAAATATGTAGAGCTTCTGAAAACTGGTACTTAACCATGTAACCAGCTAGCTCTCAAAAACGTAATGAGCAGTAGAAGCATCTACACGCTGAGTTTTAGCTAGCGTACCGTACATAAAGGCAATCACGTTGAGAGCGTTCTGATCCTTGAGTATGGAGAGAGGTAACACACGATGTCAACAGCAACCCTGGAAAACAATTTAGACCGCGCTCTAGAGCTTGTTGGTGGTTCTATCGATCCCGAAATTGCCGACTCCTATATTTCTCTGGAGGCCCGTATACTGGCACAGGCACTAGAGAACGTCGAGATCGCGGAACGTCGTCTCCGCGAGATTCAGAAACTGGTAGGTGAAACGAGCGACGTGCTGGTTTAGCATTATCTTCTTTTCTACGAGGCATGGGGGATGCTTTTTGCCTCGTAACAGCAGGGGAGAAATGCACGTTATCTGCGTGCATCTTCTACTCTAATACACTTTATTCCTGTGCCAGAGGAATAACAACCGCACCTTTTGATCTCCAGGATTACTATAATCTTTTTAGTACCTGATATCACAAAAATAGCCATTCATCTATTCCATACATGTTTGCATTTGTCCCCGTAGGGATGTGATGCTGATGTTGATGCTGCTCTTTCACAAAATAATCTGATTTTTGATGTAGAGACCGATTCATCGCGTCCCTACGCCACAACCCAGAGTATTTGTGAAAGAGCAGCATCGGTCTCTACACAGACCGCCTGTGCTTTCTTTCCACACTCATGATACTGGTACGAGCAACCATGTACAAACTAAATAGCGTTCCAGCCAGCAAGACAATCAGACCGATACCGATCAGAACTATTGTCGAAGGCGCAACCTGATAACCGGCATAGTGCAAGGGGCCACCCTGATCGCCAAACACTTGACTAATCTGCGCCCCTGTCACAGAGAAAGGTTGCACTACATGCAATTGTTTACCATGCCCATAGGTTAGATCAATCACCGCCCGGTAACTTCCTATATCCAGGGCTGTATGCTGCACATTTACAGCATAGTTGATCTGAGTCGCTGGCAACAAGGTATCCAATCGCAAAGGGATATTTTGCAAGACCTGTCCGTGCGTATTCTGTACCTGAAGTGTCCCATAGGGTTTCAGCATGACATTACCGCTATTGCTCAAGCCAATAATGACACTTTGATAGCCATGATAACCGCCTGATTGTATGCCAGTAATGCTCAAGCTCTCAACAGTCGAACCAGGCAAGTTTATCTGAACAGCAATCACATAGACATTGCGAATATTCAACTGAACACTGGTCGTTTTCGACGTGCTTTGCGTATTGTTAACTGAAATACTCGCAGCAGAGATACCACCAACATGTTGCCCTGGCTCCGCATCGTGCGGCACAAAAACTTGAAAAGGTACCACCTGACTCTGACCAGGATTCAGCGTAAGCCGTGATGTTGCCAGCGTCATCCAGCTACCGACAGCATGTTGGGCTATCTCGCCCGACAAAAATACGGTACCGCTCGTCTGGCCGGTCGTCGCATCAACAGGAGCTAACGTGACCACCCCTGAAGATGTTCCCATATTTGTAACGCGCACCTGGCTATGAATCACCCCACCAGGATGGCTATTAAAGACAAAAAAGGATTTTGTCACAGGATTGGCCGGATCATAGGTAACAGGTTGCAAACCAAACACAGCCTGACCACCAGCAGCCTGTACAGGCACACTATGACCGCTAATAGCAACTATAGCAGTAATCAGTCCGGCAAGCAGTAGAGCGCAAACTATACGTAGTAGCAAACGCCATAGTATCTGATAACGCGACACAATGATAGTCACTATGCCCTCCTCGCACACTGCATTAAATTGAGAATAAGCCTTGAGCGTCCTTCTTGGCAGTGTATGCGGACCACACACAAGGTATACCGGGTGTGGCCCGCATACATACCGCGCTAAGGTGCGCTTGTGACAGTCAGAGTAACGGTGCTGCTATAGGTCGTTGCATATGCATTCGCGGGAATGGCAATGGTTAGCGTTGGCTCAACCGTGAATTTGCCCATGCCTGTACCCGTCGCCGCATTATAGAACTTAACTGGTGTTGGGCTACTGGCTGCCGTAGTGATAGCAACGCTACCAGGGTAGGTGAATGTACTGGTCGGATTGGTGCAGGTACCTCCGCTATCACAGGAGACCGTGACATTGGTGATACTTAATGTTCCACTCGTCGCCAGCGATTCAGCCGTAGGAGTGCCACCATTAAAGGTACCACTACCACTAAAATTGGTGGCCGAGAGAGTCAGGTTCCAGCCATTGCCACTACCAGTCGCATCTGTGACCGCTAATACGAGAGTATTCGTCAACGTCTGGTTCGTGCCATTCAGGGTAATACTGGTTGTTGTGGGTGAGGCGCTGATCAACTCTGAGGGTGAACCAGTACCACTGACATTAGCAGTGCCGGTACCAGAATCAGCGAACGTGACGATGGAGCCATAGAGAAATAGTATGGCTACCACCGCGAGACTCAGGAAGAGACGCAAAAAGCGCCGTCTTGTGCCTGACATAGCAATCTCCTTCTCTGTGAGAGACGATACATGGGGGATGTATGTCTCAAGGGAACATTTGTGACATGTTCGCTACACATCACAGAGAAGGTAATCGGTATGTCAGGCAGAAAACCTTAGCAAACCCTTATTCGATCATTAGCAATTTAGGAAGAGAAAGTACGTAAAAATGCCGCCACGATCTCTTCTGTTTCTTCGGGGGTTTGTGTTTCCATCAATTGTATGCGTAAATCCTGCGCTCCTGGGAAACCATTAGCGTATACCTTAAAGAATTTACGAAGAATCGGAAAATGCTTTGTCTCTCCCCAGGTGTCTATCCACAACCGCATATGGTCAAGCAGCAACTGCATTTTTTCTTCTGGTGCTTTATCGCTTAACGTGATAGTTTCTGAAAAAAGGTAGGGATTCTCAAAAATGCCGCGTCCAATCATGGCTCCGTCTGCTCCAGCATCAAGAACTTTTTGCCTCGCATCGCTCAGTGATTTCACATCCCCGTTGCCGATAATCAGCGTTGTGCTGTTCATCATATTTCTCATCTCCACAACTATTTTCAGCTTATCCCAATGGGCTGGCACTTTGGACATTTCAGAAACGGTCCGCGCATGGACGGTCAGCACAGCAGGTTGTTGTTCGAGAACAAACTGAATCCACTCAAAGTCAATTGCCCGAAAACCAAGCCGCGTTTTGACACTGACAGGAATATATCCTGCAGCACCCTCTTTCGTCGCATCAATAATTTCTTTTGCCAGAGGTCTATTATTAATAAGTCCTGAACAGGCACCTCTCTGTAAGACGCCAGAGGCAGGGCAACCCATATTCAGGTCTATGCCGTCAAATCCCATGTCGATCAGTTTTTTCGCTGCCTTGCAAAAGTTTTCTGGGCGCGTTCCCCAAATTTGGGCAACGAGCGGTCGTTCTACTTCCGTGTATCGAAGCCTTTGAGTAACAAGCCGTTCCCCTTTTGAAAACATTCCCTCGACATTGGTAAACTCAGTAAAAAACACAGCAGGTTTTCCACATCGGGCAATAACCTGTCTGAGTACTGTATCCGTTACGTCTTCCATCGGTGCCAGAATAAAGATAGGTTTTTCTAACTCGTTCCAGAAGTTTTTCATGATGAAGATTGTCCCCGTTGATTTCATGAAATGGCGAATAGTATGCGCTGCTAATCAAGACGATTGTATCACACGGTGTACAGAGGAGACTTTTTTCGTCGCGGGGACAAAGTACAAAGGGGATAGGGCGGACCTCCGCTTTTCCAGGGAGATTTTGTGGATAGAGACCGGTGATGCTGTTGAACAAAACCCAGAGTATTTTGTTCAACAGCATCATCGGTTCCTACATCTTTTGTCTAGCTATCAATTTTTGGCGGGGCAAGAGGTTCAGGGGTAGTTATCTGAGGCTGATCTAGAACTCTACTATAAATGTCATACATAGCATCAGTCGCCTCCTGCGGACCAACATATTCGGCCAGGCGATCCTCAAGTTTTCCCAAAACTTGATAACGGCGGTTGATGGCCTGGTGTGAAACTGAGTAACCGGGATCAT
>JAJZEJ010000108.1 GCA_021828635.1 Chloroflexota bacterium | reverse complement strand
TAATCAAGGGCAACAACAACACTGTTTGTCACATGGCCTGTTTGCCCAAAAACACATTAGAGCGAGGAACCGTCTACAGAGAGCAGAGGTAGAGATGACTCGCAGCATTGCGACCGCTACTCCGCAATATTAATGCGGTCGTGGTACTGCAAAAAGTGGAAGAATAGATATAGCAGGAACAAAGGGGGTATATTAATTTATGCAGCAAGAAAATCTCTATCCTCGCCAGGCGGGAAATGCCAATGATCTCAATACGTTGATTGGAAAATCACTGGGGCATTTCCGCATTGTTGAACGCATCGGCGCTGGTGGTATGGCGACGGTTTTCAAAGCCTATCAGCCGACGCTTGATCGCTACGTCGCCATCAAAGTGCTACCTGCCTATCATTCCCGTGACCCTATTTTCGTCAAACGCTTTGAGCAGGAAGCACGTTCGGTCGCTAAACTCGCCCATCCTAATATTGTGCAGATACATGATTTCGGCGAACAGGAAAATATTACCTATATCGTCATGGAATACGTTGATGGCGGGACATTAAAGGATCGCCTGAAAAAACCCTTACCGGTCGGCGAAGCTATTGACTCTATGATTCAGGCAGCGGAGGGTTTAGCTTGCGCACATCGTAACGGTATTATCCATCGTGATGTTAAACCGGCCAATATGCTGCTACGCAAGGATGGTCATCTGCTGCTTTCTGACTTCGGCATCGCCAAAATGCTGGAAGGTACAACACAACTGACGCGCGTTGGCACCGGTATCGGCACTCCACAATATATGTCACCCGAACAAGGTACCGGGCTGGCAGTAGATCGGCGTAGCGATATTTATTCCCTCGGCATCACCTTCTTTCACTGCTTAACTGGTCATGTCCCCTTCACAGCCGATAACCCACTAACTATCACAGTCAAACACATGCAAGACCCCCTACCAGTTGAGATGCTCATAACGGCCGGCATTCCTTCACCTATCATACAAGTCGTACAACAAATGACGGCCAAACAACCATATGAACGCTATCAATCTATGGAGGCACTGATTGACGCCTTGACCAATGCTGTCGCGGTCTCTACTATCGCTCTCCCACGTTCAGGACGCCTGGGCATGGCTTCGCTCATTAATCAGCCTTACAGCCAGCCTAATCAGCCGAGCCAACCCTTACCACCAAGCACCCCTGGTGGCCCCGCTTCATCGCCTCAACAGGGAATGGGGGAAGTGGGACAAGGCGCAATCACCATCCCCTGTTTCCGTTGTGGCGCTCCCAATCCCAGCATACGCCTTTACTGTACATCCTGCGGCTACGAATTGTCTGATAAGTATGCCAGCCGCGATCATTTTCTAGGACCAAACGGCATGCCTTTCCTGGCCCGCTTGACCGTCAAAAATGGTCCCCTGAGCGGACGCGCCTATCGTTTCCATCAGGTGATGACGACAGTTGGGCGCACCAATGGCAACGATCTCATCATCACCGGCAACACCGTCTCGCGCCGTCATGCACGTCTCTGGTTCGAGAATGGCAAGTGGTATCTGGAAGACCTGCAAAGCTCAAACGGCACAATGGTTAACAATGTCCGCATTTTTCAGCCAGTCGAACTACAAGATGGCGATGTAATTAGTTTCGGTGACGAGATGGTGGCCTTTACTATCATATACTGATACAGGAGATTATTCATGCCTTTCACCCCACACGGTGCTGACCCGACGCTCTATGAGCGCCCAACGGAACTGCTACAACACCTTGTACGCTTCGATACCACAAATCCGCCCGGCAATGAGGCAGCCTGCATTGCTTTCATCAACGATCTACTGACACAGGCAGGCTTGCAAACAACCATTCTGGCTGCCGATCCAGCACGTCCAAACCTCATTGCCCGCCTCAAGGGACGCGGCGAAGTGCCTCCATTGCTCTTACAGGGACACGTAGATGTGGTCACAACCGAGAAACAGGCATGGCACTATCCACCGTTCTCCGGCACTAGCGCCGACGGCTATATTTGGGGACGCGGCACGCTGGATATGAAAGGTACCGTCACCATGATGATCTGCGCGATGCTACGCGCTCAAGCGCAGGGAACATCTTTGCCAGGTGATGTCATTCTAGCAGTGTTAAGCGACGAGGAGGCTGGTGGCATCCTGGGAGCGCAATATTTGGTAGAGCAGCATCCACAACTTTTCGAGGGAGTACGCTACGCACTGGGCGAACTGGGTGGTTTCACCAGCTATATCGCCGGTCACAAATTCTATCCTATTCAGGTGTTGGAAAAACAGATGTGCTGGCTACGTGCAGCGGTGCATGGCCCCGGTGGTCATGGTTCCATGCCCATGCACGGCGGCACGATGGCAAAACTCGGATACGTGCTTCAGCGTCTCGATCAGCAACGCCTCCCTGTTCATATTACACCAATTCCTCAGCAAATGATCGAGACTATCGCCGCAGCACTCCCCGATCCTGTCGGCTCACAGATACACCGTTTGCTTGAAACCACACAAACGGATAGGATACTCGATCAACTCGGTCCACACGCCAGTCTGTTTGACCCGATTCTACACAATACCGTGAATGCGACAACCGTGCATGGAGGCGAGAAAGTCAATGTCATTCCTAGCGAGGTTCTCGTTGAAATGGATGGTCGCCTGCTCCCCGGCTTCACACCCGATGACATGCTGCGAGAACTACATGCTCTGCTTGGCAACGAGATTGAGTTCACAGTAATGCGCTACGGCGAGGGACGCACACAGGCCGATATGGGGCTATACGAGACACTCACCACTATTCTGCACGAGGCTGACCCTGGTGGTACACCCATCCCAGTGCTGATGCCTGCCGTCACTGATGGACGTTTCTTTTCCCACCTCGGCATTCAAACCTACGGCTTCCATCCCATGAATCTGCCCACCGATCTGAATTTCCTGCAAAGTCTCCATACCGCTAACGAACGTATCCCTATTGAGGCAATGGAGTTTGGCACACAAGCCATCTATGAAGTCTTGCGCCGTCACAAAGCATAACCTGGCAACTATCAGCAGGGCAATATCGTGTGGTTGCCCTGCTGTATCCAGCATATATAGATGAGCGAAGCATTTCAATGATTATCATCTTATCTATTACACAATATTTATAAACGATAGTACCTCTGGTTCATCAGGCGTTACTGCCGCGCTATAACCTTGACGCGGCTCACTTTTTTCTGAGATAATCGAGCAGGCATACTTTTATATTTCTACCAGACATGATTGTCTACCAGGAATCATTGTTAGTACGAGGTTTTATGATGCAAGATATACCACTCCAAAATAGTACGGATGAACAAGAGTATCAAGCCGGTTTCACACGGGTTATGCGCTATGCCGAACATGCAAAATTACGTGGCTGGCGCATTAGTGATCGACAATTAGTGCATGAAATCGTTCAAAGCGAACGAGCGGCACAAATTCGTGAGCGAAGTTCATTACCTATCGTCGGCGAGATGCACTCCGCCGCCTGGCATCGGGGACGCGCCGACGCATTACGCCGTCTACTACGCAACCAGAAGGAAGTGTAATCAACACAACTTTCGGTTCCACTCACTCTGTCAATATTGATATGAAGCGTGGCCCACTTGCTCGTTTCCGAAGAAGTTTTTGCGGGGTCACGTTTCACACCAATCCACAAATTCTCGGTTCTGCCTGCATTTTCAGTACTTTATCTTCTCCATATTATATGATATTTACATTAAAAAATAGAATTATCCATTTCTAAAATGTTATTTAAAATGTATTCTCTCTGCTATTTTGATATACGAGTTTTATAAATAAGTTATGATGAGCTTGACTTTTAATACTTTTTCATGTACATTTACTACCGTACACAGAACGCTCGCACGTGAGTGTTTTGACAACGTATAAAAGTAGATCGAAAACAGGAGATTTTCTATAATGAATATGTATGATGATGTGACAACTATGATTGAATTGACTCAGGAAGAACTAGACAGCGTTATCGGTGCTGGATTCGGTGGCTATGGACTTGGTGGTTTCGGGCTTGGTGGCTATGGGCTTGGTGGCTATGGACTTGGTGGCTGTGGCGTTTGTGGCGGCTTTGGTGTTCCGTTCTATGGTGGCTTTGGACTTGGCGCATGTGGCACATGTGGCTTCTCTAGCGGACCCTATATCAATGCAGTCACCAACAGTGCAGTGAACAAGTTTGCCCAAAGCTCTAGCTTGGCTTCAAGCAACGCTGTCACCAACAGCGCATTCACATACTACGGAAATTAGCTTTTTACTTCAGTGGCGTGTTGCATTCAAAGCGTGCAGCACGCCCGCCTTACCAACTATTACTTATTCTATTAAACAATGAAAGAGGAAATTCTTAATCATGGCTATAAATAATACTATTGCGAACAGCATGGAGCTAACGAATGAGGAGCTAACAATAGTCACCGGCGGCTGGGGCGGCTTTGGCTTTGGTGGTTTTGGCTCTCCTTACGGTATCGGTGGCTTTGGCTACCCCTATGGCATCGGCGGGCTTGGCTTTGGTGGCTTTGGTGTCAGCAATTTCGGCTATGGCATCGGTGGCTTCGGCGTCGGCGGTTTCGGCTATCCTTTCGGTATCGGTGGTTTCGGCTGCTATTAGTCACCAGACCTAACATTTCAAGATAAATTTTCTCACTTTATTCTCCTTTCTACCACTTCTTAACCACGGCTATAGACC
The DNA here is from genome assembly GCA_021828635.1 of Chloroflexota bacterium. The sequence goes on along the minus strand of JAJZEJ010000108.1, from coordinate 611 downwards.
AGGCATCAGGAAGGTTCTTGATGTCTGGTTTATATTTTTACCTCACATATGGATTTTACGAACAACTCATCTCATTCTCAGTGTTGCTAGCGTGCTGCTCAGCCGTTATAGTATATGATCGGCAAAAGAGCTAAAAAGCGAAGAGAGATACGCAATTATTTGCTGACATCGTCGTTACACCTATTCCGTTGAGGAACACCTATCATTTTTAGCAGCAAAGAGACTATATGGCTCAAATCATTACGATTATCAATTTCAAGGGCGGCGTTGGTAAGACCACATGTGCGACTGAACTCGCGGCGGCCCTGGCTAAGCATTATGGGCGTCGTACCTTGTTGGTCGATCTTGACCCGCAGGCCAGCGCGACCTTCTACGTGATGGCTCAAGATCACTGGCATCACTGGCAAGAGACGCACGGCACAACGTACACGATTTTTGACCAACATCAGGTGGCTATCCCAACACGTGATTTGATCGTGAGAGATGTACTTGGCAAAACAACCCCTGTTTTCGGCTTCGACCTGTTGCCGTCCAGCCCTGAACTCGTCGATGTCGATCTGCGTCTGGTCGATTTTGTCGGTTATACGCTGCTGCAACACAGGCTCGACGAG
>JAJZEJ010000694.1 GCA_021828635.1 Chloroflexota bacterium | reverse complement strand
CCAGCGCCAAGCAGTACCATTGGCATGTCGCCCAGGAAAATGTAGAGGATGCGTCCGGCAACCGGCAATGGCGGCAGTTCGGGCGATGGGCTGAGAATCGGCCACCAGAAGATGAAACCAGTCACAAGAAAGGTGATATGCTCAAAGAAATGCAGCGTCTCATTTGTCAGTGCCGCATCATAAATAGCTGGTGCATGCCAAATCCAAATGTCGAAACTGAAGAGAATAAAAGCCACATAGGGCAATGTCAGCAACCTGGCAACGCGATAAATCAGCTTGTTGCGCAACAATGGGCTGAGCAACCAGCCCGGCAAACCGACTAGCATCAATGGCGGTCCAGCCAGACTCAACAGCATGTGCTGCAACATATGCCCACTGAAAAGATAGTTATCACTCAGCGCATCCAGTGGCGAGGCCAATGCGAAGAAAATTACCAACACGCCAACCAGGAAAAGCATGATCTTCCCTAGCTTAACCTCCGCACCAAGCTGGTATTTCTTGCGCAGTGGACTAATGCCATAGAGATACAACCCAATAATCAGTAGCGTCCCAAGCCAGATTGATGGGTCAAAATTCCAGTGTGTGAGCCAAAAATGTAGTCCAAAATTCTGCTGCATAGTAAGCGCCTTTCCGTATCCACTCCACAAACAATACTATAGCAGGGCGAGAAAAATAGAACAAGGGTAAGAAAAACCTTGACATTTCCCCAAAAGTGAATTATCATTCAGTTATGATACAAAATTCATTTTTGTAATTCTGTTTTCGATACCATACATATAGAAGGAGCAAGCGATGGCTACCACTGCCGACATGCAATCTGCGCAACACAAACCAGTGTTCCCGCCTGGTCCAAAGGCGCGTCCCATCTTTGGCAACCTGCTGGAATTTGCGCGTAATCAGCCACTGTACTTGCAAAAGATGCAGCGTATCTACGGCGAGATGGCAACCATGCATATCGGCAAGGCACCCGTGGTGCTGCTCTTCCGCCCAGAGTATGTGCGCTATCTGCTGACCGAGAATCCACGCAATTTCACCTCGATTCAGAGCCGCGACGGCAACTTGCGCGAGACATTGGGCGAAGGTCTGTTGACGATTGAGGGTGATGCACATCGCCAACAACGGCGTATGGTGCAACCAGCATTTCACCGCAAGCGTGTCGAGGGCTATGCCGAGGATATGGTGCGCTACACACAGGAGATGCTCACGACGTGGCACGCGGGTGAAGAGTTGGATATGGCTCGTGCTATGCAAGCCTTGACATTGCGCATCGTCGGCAAGAGCCTCTTTAATATTGAGCAACCAGAGGTGATTAACGAGCTTGGTACTCATTTCACACAGATGATCGAGAGCCGCATGAGCATCTTAGAACGGCTCTTTGGCCTCAAGCTCAATCTGCCGTTCACGGGCTATGGCAAACGTATGGCCGCCAAACGCCATATCGACAGCTTCATCTACCAACTGATCGCCGAACGCCGCGCCACGGGCAATGATAGCGGTGATGTCCTCTCCATGCTATTAGCTGCGCAGGAGAGTGAAGAGGACAAAGCGAGTTCGGCACATCTCAGCGATTCGCAGGTACGCAACCATGTGATGACTTTTGTGGCTGCTGGTCACGAGACGACCGCCAACGCCCTGACCTGGACATTTTACTTGCTGGCACAACAGCCAGAGGTTTGCGCGAAACTGATTGCCGAACTACAGAGCGTGCTGGCCGGTCGCGCTCCCACCATACACGATATCGCTAATTTACCCTATACCGAATGGATACTGAACGAGTCAATGCGGCTCTATCCGCCAGCGTGGACGATAGGGAGACGGGCCATTCACGACTTCGAGTTAAACGGCTATACTTTTCCAGCTGGGACTACCTTTATGATGAGCCAGTGGGTTATTCAGCGTATGCCAGAACTATGGGGTGACGCCGAAAACTTCCGACCAGAACGCTGGAATCCCGAAGGTGGTGAACAGCCGCCACAGTGGTCTTACTTCCCCTTCGGTGGTGGGCCACGCATCTGTATCGGTATGCCATTCGCACAGATGGAGGCTAAATTACTCTTAGCGACTATCCTGCAATCCTACACGCCGCGCATGGTACCTGGTTTCCAGGTCGAGCTACTACCGCTCGTCACGCTACGTCCCAAACATGGCATGCGGATGATTATCGAAACAACCCAAAAGCTGGTGTAGGGACAGGTGTGGTTATAGAATGAAGAAATGGCAGAATATCAAAAATGATGGATGAAGAACAAACGGAGCAGGGGCGTGGCGCACGGCGCAAAGCTCGCACACGCGCCGAACTGCTCACGGCAGCGCGACAGATTTTCGCCGAACGCGGCTTGCACGCCGCCAGCATCGCCGAGATCACAAAGGCCGCTGATGTTGGCGTGGGTACGTTTTATCTGCATTTCCGCGATAAAGAGGATATTTTCAATAGCATGCTAGAAGAGGGCATTGAGCGTATTCGCCAGCAAGTCACGGAAGCTGTGGCTCACTCCCCGCAAGGCGAGAAATTGGAGATTGGGCTACGTGTCGGTTTTCGTCTGGCTTATACGCAACGCGACCTGTTCCGCATCATGCTCAATGAAGGCATCCGTTTCCCGGCCTCGCTACGTATTCAGATGCCCTTGATTGAACTGATTACCGAGGAGTTTCAGGTAGCCGCCGCCAAAGGGCATCTTGAAGGCTACGATCTAGCTTTACAAGCGCGTTTCATGACTGGCATCGTCGTACAGGCCATCGCCTGGTGGTTCGATCACGACGAACCCGATCCTGAGAGGATGGTCGAGCAGGTATTGCACTTCTTACGTCATGGCCTGCCATTTGAACATCCATAGGCATGGCATCCACAAGGGGTGCCTTGTCTATCGGTACAACGCCTATCTCTATAATTCATCAACGTAAAACACGATGGCCCGCCTGCTCAAGCACCTGGATGGTGTGTTCCAGGTCTTTCTCCTGAATGAGCAAGTGATCAGTTTCATACGTGGAGACCGAAAGAATGCTGATGTTAGCTTCGGCCAGTGGTACCGTGAGTGAGCGATGCACACCGCTCTGCGAGAAATCGAACGGCCCCTGCACCCTCAAACAATGCCAGCCGCGTTCGGCTTGCGCGTCTTGTGGCACGTTCTCCTGCATACAAACGACAGAAAGTTCTTCGCGTGTACGGGTGAGCGAGACGAAATCATCGCCCAACAACGCCCAGGGAGGAATATAGCCATTCGGGTTGAGCCGACACACAGCGTACTTGTGCGGCAGTAGAAATAGCGTCAAATTGCGCATCGCTCTTCCTTGCTCCTCAATTCAGAATCGAGTATATGGGAAATCAGGGCAAGAAGCACACCTTCACCAGAGCATGGTGGCAAGATGGCATACGCTGCGACGCTGCACGTAAACGAAACCAATGACAACCTGCACGCCCATAGGTTTGTCGCGTGAGTGGAAGAAGACAGGTGAAACTTCTTATAACCCATCTTACCATATTCACACCCAAAGTGGTAGGGGCTGGTTTACCGCGCCCGCCAAGCCATTCGTTCAGGGATTTGTAAGGTGCAGGTCAGGCATTGCAAGGGGAGTATCAGGGCAAACGACGACAATAGCAACAGTCGCATTATCTATCAAAGGGGATGCTTGGTTATGAAAATGGTACGCCGCATCGCATGGGTGACGGTCGCCTTGACGTATTTATCGGCGGTGTTTCCCACTATCGGGTCTCAAAATATTCATACGTATACACTCGCTGCCACTACAATCCTGGGTATCGCGCTGGCTATCAGTGCGTTGGTCTGGGGGCGTCAAGATAGGCAAATTGTATTACCTGCGTTATTTGTGCTACCGCTACTACTACTGGAATATGCTGCCAGTGGCTTACATATCTTATGGATACCACAGAATATGCAGAGCGCAATCAGTCTGGCTACGGCCCTGCTGATCTTCGCCGCAGCTCTGACTGTTTCGCTCATGAGTGGTCAGTCGGCTCCCAACCGCGAGAATCCTGAGCAGACACGGCGTTTTGTCAATCTGGCGGCCACGGGCGCGTTACTAGTCTATGGCTTGACGCTGACCGGCTCGTATGTCGTCAGCAAGGGTGCTGCGCTGGCCTGCCCAAGCTGGCCTTTCTGCGCGAACGCCCCGGCCTCGGCTGTGCAGTCCCACCTGAACGATGTCAATATGCTGCATCGCTACGCCGCTATTTTCGTCGGTCTGATGCTGCTCTGGCTACTGATCTCGGCATGGCGCAGACGCGCTCTCGCACCAGCACAGGCTATCCTGGCTCTCGTTGCTAGCATCCTCTTTGTCGTTCAGGCGGGCATCGGCGCGATTGTCGCCTTAGACACGATGCCACTCTACGCCAGCATGCTGCATCTAGCACTCTCCGCCGCCGTGTGGGGCTGTCTGGTCGCGCTGACGGTGCTGGCGGCACGTCAATTGCAGGCTGAATCGGTGTATGTGGCCGAGGAAGAGGCTGAACCCAAAGTCGTTAGCCCGTGGCGGCAGGCGGTTTCTAGTTATGTCAACCTGATGAAACCACACGTCACCACCCTCCTGCTCGGCACAACGGCAGCAGCCATGACGATTGCGGGCGGCAAATTCCCCCCGCTCGGCCTGACGATTGCCACACTACTTGGCGGCGCAATGGCTGCTGGTAGCGCCAATAGCCTCAACTGCTACATCGACCGCGACATTGACCAGATCATGGGCCGCACCCAACGCCGTTCTCTGCCAGCAGGCAAAGTATCGCCGCGCAACGCTCTGATTTTCGGTATCGCGCTCGGCATTGCCTCCTTCATCGTGCTAACCGTCTTTGTCAACCTGCTCAGCGCGGTACTGGCTTGTTCCGCCATTTTGTTCTACGTCCTGATCTACACAATGGGCCTCAAACGCACAACGGCGCAGAATATTGTCATCGGTGGCGCGGCAGGCGCTGTTCCCGTCCTGGTCGGTTGGGCTGCCGTCACAAACAACATCAGCTTGCCAGCCATCTGGCTCTTCGCCATCATCTTTTACTGGACACCACCGCACTTCTGGGCGCTCTCACTACTCATTCAGAAAGACTATGAGAAAGCCAATGTGCCAATGATGCCGGTCATGTTGGGCGAAAAAGAGACACGCAAACAAATTTTCCTCTACTCGCTGCTCTTGCTGGCCGTGACACTGATTCTCTTCGCCATGCATACGATGGGTTACTTCTATCTCGTCGGTGCCATCATTCTAGGCGGCATTCTCATCTACATGGCTGTGCGGTTGTTGCGCGATGAAAGTAAGAGTAAGCGTTGGGCGCGTACCCTGTTCTGGTATTCCAAT
>JAJZEJ010000641.1 GCA_021828635.1 Chloroflexota bacterium | reverse complement strand
AGAATCTCAATGTAGTGCCAGATCAGGCGACATGGGACATCTCTAGCGATGGCAAAGTTTATACCTTCCATCTCAAGCATAATGTGGCGTTCTCCGATGGCACGCCGGTCACAGCCCAAACATATGTGTACACCTGGACACGCGCCCTGCTGCCTTCCGTCGCTTCGCCGATTGCCTCTTTCTTCGAGGCACCCATTCTCGGTGCTGATGCGGTGAACAACGGCAAAACGAAGGTGCTGGCGGGTGTCAAGGCTCTTGACAACTATACGCTCCAGGTCACATTGGTCAAGCCGGCGGCCTATTTCCTGGAAGACTTGACTACCTCGCTCTTCGACCCGCTTAACCAGAGCCTCATCAGCAAATATGGCGATAAGAATTGGGTGCAGAATATTCCGGGGAATGCGGCAGGTACGGGACCGTTCATGATGAAGGAATGGGATCACAATGTCAAAATGATTCTGGTGCCTAATCCGCACTACTATGGCAACAAGACGAAATTGAGCGAAGTTGATATGTATTTTGTCAACGACGCCTCCACTGCCTTCAAGGCGTATCGTGCCGGTCAGTACAACTTCATCTGGAATATCAGCCCCGCCGATCAGCTGGTTGCACAGGCACTCCCTGGCTTTGTGCGTCAGTCGTTGCTAGAAACCGACATGCTGTTCTTCGATAATACGAAGCCGCCATTTAATAATCCGGCGGTACGTCAGGCTTTTGCCTATGCCATCAACAAACCAGCTCTGGTGCAGGCGATCTTCAAGGGCGCGGCAGTCGCGGCACCGACGATCATTCCTCCTGGCATGCCCGGCTATCAGCCGAATTATCAAGGGCTACCTTTTGATGCGAGCAAAGCGAAGCAGTTGTTGCAATCGGTCTATCCCAACATCTCGAAAGTGCCAACGATCACCTTCTCGTATCCTAACTCTCAGGTCACGCCCGACGAGGCGGCGGCTCTGCAACAGATGTGGCAGACGGCACTGGGCATCCAGGTGAAACTGAATCCGGTGGAGTTGAACGCCTATAATACCGAGACGGCCAATCACGAGGTGCAGTTTGGCTTCACGCAGTGGGGCGCAGACTTCCCTGACCCGTATGACTGGCTGGCTCTGAATCTGACGACCAACGCGCCCAACAACAACGGTCTATGGAGCAATCCGACCTTTGATCAGACCATCGCGCAGGCCGAGCAGACCAGCGGGGCAGCCCGTATCGCGCTCTATAACAAGGCTGAGCAGATCGCCATTAGCGATGTGGGCTGGTTGCCCATTGACCATCAGGCACTAGCGGCGGTTATCCCGTCCTACATGCACGGCGTCTCACTCAATGGCGAAGGTCTCTACTTCGGCGACTGGTCCAATGTGTACCTGCTTCAGCACTGACAGGGAAACCACACCTGTGGCCGTAAAATATGTTATACTATTTTACGGGTAATGTCTCTTGTAGGTGTTCGTTGGGGTATCCTGCCCCTCGTGTAAAAACGAGGGAGAACGAGGCAACCGCATGGCCACAGCTTTCTTCAAGAGTATAAACAGATAGGGGCGCGGTTGGTCATACTCAGTACCAATTAGGGAGTGTGACCAACCGCGCCTCTTTATGCCTGGAAGTTGGCATAGGGGGCGTAGTAGCCGCGCAACGAACGCGGAATACGCCCGGCGATATAGGTGCCACTTGTCTGGTGTTCTTCGTGGTCAACATAGCCGCGTCGATGGAAGAGTTCGACCAGTTCGCCGCGATTGAAGGGGATTGTCACCTGCATGCCGATCATGTTCTTGGCCAACACCTGCGCGATCATCTCACAGAGCGCCGTCAGCCCCGTCTCTTGCAGAGCTGAGACCGGCACAGCGTTAGGATACAGGCTGGTGTCTACGGCATCTGTATCATCAAGCAAGTCAATCTTATTCAATGCGGTAATACGCGGTTTGCTCTCAGCCCCTAATTCTTGCAGCACGCTATTGACCGTCTCGCTCTGCTCAATGGCGTTCTCGTGGCTGACATCAACAACCTCTAGCAGCAGGTCGGCATCAACAACCTCTTCTAGCGTGGCATGGAAGGCCGCCACCAGTTTGGTTGGCAGTTTTTGAATGAAGCCAACGGTATCAGTCAACAATACCTCTTGATTGTTGGGTAAGAGCAGGTGGCGAGTGACGGGATCGAGAGTGGCGAAGAGTTTATCTTCCGCTAGCACCTCTGCCGAGGTAAGTGCGTTGAAGAGCGTCGATTTGCCCGCGTTGGTGTAGCCAACAACGGCGATGACGGGGATGGCCTGGGCCATACGTTGCTGGCGGTGCAGCATACGTTGTAAACGTACCTCGGCAATACCTTCTTTCAGGTCTGAGATGCGGCCTCTGATGCGGCGGCGATCAATTTCCAGTTTTGTCTCACCGGGACCGCGCACACCGATAGCGCCGCCAACACCGGCTCCCGCTCCACGCGAACCACCGGCCTGACGTGAGAAGTCACCGCTCTGCCCGGCCAGCCGGGGCAGGCGATATTCTAGCTGGGCCAGTTCAACCTGTAAACGTCCTTCGCGGGTACGGGCATGTTGAGCAAAAATGTCGAGGATGAGGGCTGTGCGATCAACAACGCGCACTGCGAGTAGTTGTTCCAGGCCGCGCTGCTGTGTCGGCGTCAGCTCATCATCGAAGATTACCAGGTCCAGGTTTAGCTGCTTTACAAGGTCATTCAACTCTTGCGCTCTGCCCTTCCCGATATAGGTCTGGGCATCAGGATGGGACAGATGCTGTACCATTGTTCCAAGCACTTGCGCACCAGCAGTATGGGCCAGTGACGCCAATTCGCTGATCGAGTCTTCGATGCTCCAGATGTTCTCATCATCGTCGGTATCGACGGCAACTAGATAAGCGGGTTCCGGTCCCTTATTCGCACCGGTCTCAAAGAGACGAGCTTGTTTGGCCGTAGTTCCCTCCCTTGCTTATTGCAAACAACAAACACCTCTCCTCCTAATTGTACGAATGTACCAGAGTGATTGCAAGGGGCAATCTATTGTGGCAATTTTGGCAAGCCGTGCAGGTTCTGGTTGAAGACGCTATTGACCCGCGCAAACAGGCTATTCGTCACCGCTTGATTGTAGAAGTCGTGCCAGCTTTTGAGTTGGTCGAGGGGGATTTTAACGCCAGGAATGATGCTGGCCGTCTGTTGGATAGCATTGGCGCTGGTCTGAAGTGTTCCCAGAAAAGTACCTAGCACGATCAGTAGCACGAGCCAGAGTAGCCATGCCTCGCCAAAGCCGATGACGCCGCCTAACAGTGCATCGCCAAAGCCAATCACCGGTATCTTCTGCACGACACCGCGCACGGTTGTACCTATAATATGCATAATAAGCACAACGCCGAAGAAGAGAACCACGTAGGAGATCAGCGGTGTGGCAGAGAGTCCATTAGCCGCTAGCAGAGCCGTGAAACGCGGACCATAATAATAGGCCACACCTAAGCCGATAGGGATACTGAGTAGATTGATCAGGCTAAACACCGCGCCATTGCGCAAGCCATTAAAGACCAGCAGCGCGACCGTAATCAGAAACAATATATCGATTAAGCTGAGTGACATAGGTTATTCCTCCACACGCATGCTAAACATTGCTATAGCTGAGGCTATTATCTACTCTAGTAGACGCGAAAGCAAGAAGCAATGTAACAATTTCAGTGTGGGCAAAGTCACAAAAATTCGCGGACGCGATACGTCACGCCACGAGTTGCGCCAATATCTGGCTTTGCATGGACATGGCGGAATGGCATAGCTCGGCGTAAGCATCGGCTCCCATTTTCTGCTCTAGAGCGGCCAGGAAACGTTCAACAACGCTCACGGAGGGGTCATGCAGCGAGTGGCGCAGTTGAATGGCGGCGATCAATAGCGCCAGTGCCTCGCGGCGTTGCTTCTGTTCATAAAGCAACATGCCCAGGTTTGTCAGAATCAAGCCAATCTGGTTGCTCATGCTCGTGCGCTTATTGTGCGTTAATGGTCCAGTCGTCACACTATGTGCCTGGCGCAACGCTTGCAGATAGTATTCATGGGCCGTCTGATAGTCTTTGACGCCATGATAAAGCAAACCGATATTGTGTAGTAGCACGCAACGCAGCCGTGGATCAGGGCTTTGTTGGTCGAGTGCCAGCGCCTGCTCAAAGTTCGAGCGTGCTTGCTCCAGGTTGCCGGAGAGACGCAGTATCTCACCCTGGTTGGTCAATGTGACGGCCTCGCCATGCGTATCGCCCATCTCACGCTGCATTGCCAATGCCTTTTGGTAATATGACTGACTCTGTTGATACGCACCGATACGCCCATAGAGCATGCCTAAATGGCTCATTGCCAGTGCCTCATCGCGTTTTGCCAGCACACCAAAAGGTGGCAATAGGGCAGTGTAGAGGCCAATCAGCGTGTTGAGTGCGCCCCATTGCACCAGATTCTCGTGCAAGCGTTCCTCAAAAAGAATATTGCAGGCATGTTGCCAGCGTCGGCCCAGGCAAAGATGACGGACTTGTGAGATCAGCGGTACGACATCCTGTAAATTATTGCGTTGTCCTCGTGGGGGATATTGCTGCTCAACGACGATCTGGTAATAGTTGGCGATATGCAGGTGTGCGGTCGCAATGGCCGATTTTCTGGCCTCAACCTCTTCTTTGCTATCGCCACCCTCCAGAAAATGCTCTAGTACATACTGACGCAGCATGGAATGCACGGTATAATATTTTGTGCCTTGCTCGATCACCTCTTGTATCAGTGAAAGCTGCACCAGCTTGTGCAGTGCTTGCTCGAAAATAGCAACCCGCTCGCGCTCTTGTGCGTCTAGCGCATTGTTCCCCAAAATAGCCATTGCTATACCGGAAAATGGCACCAGTTCATGGAAGAGACTGAGAATACGCATGATCGCGTTCTGTGTCGGTTCAAGATGTTGATAGACTTGCGTGATAAGATTGACAGAAACCTCACCGTTCCATAAGGCTTGATTGTCCGGTGACTCCAACAAATAGCTCAACGAAATATCGCTCAGGCTCATTAAGGCATGCACAAGTGCAAGCGCGAAGACATGACCAGCGCAGCGTTGCCAGATGAGCGAGAGTGCTTCGGGCGATCCCTGCACACCACGCTGTTGCAGCAACATGACACCCTCCGGCATGCTGATGCGCGAAACCAGATAGGGACGCACACGCGACTCTTCCATCTCCTCGTTGTAAGGTGAGTTGTAGTTAGTCAGCACGATACGACTACCGCCGAGGTCTGTTTGCAGCAACTGCAAGAAGAGCGGCAGCGTACCACGTCCCGCCACACCCTGCTGTGCCTCTGGATGCAGCAGCAGTTCAACCTCCTCCATGACGCCCCGTGC
>JAJZEJ010000554.1 GCA_021828635.1 Chloroflexota bacterium | reverse complement strand
GCGTGCCTCCTCTAAAGTAGTACATTCGTGATCGGACATCACACCAGAGGCGGCATAAGCACACAGATCGCGCCCACTCAATCCTGGGGCATGTCCATCAACAACCAGGCCATGTCTATGCGCGGCGGCAATTTTCGCCAGCACCTGCTCATCCCCATGCAACACACCGGGCATATTCATCATTTCCGCCAAACCCAATACGCGCTCATCATCCAAAAGTGGTAGCAAGTCTTGGGCCAGTAGCACACGATACGGACTTTCGTAAGCCGAAGCTGGCACACAGGACGAAAGCATCACATAGGCGGAAAGTGGCAGATTGCGCCCTGACTCCAGTACATAGCGGATACCCTCTACACCCATCACATTGGCAAATTCGTGTGGATCGAGCATCACCGCCGTCACACCACGTGGCACCACCAGCCGGGCGAATTCCGACAGCACCAGCATCGTGCTTTCAATATGCATATGTCCATCAATCAACCCTGGTGCCAGCCAGCGTCCCTGTAGATCGCGTTCCTCATTCCCATGATAGCCCCGTGCGGCATTGCTGCCAGAGGGACAAACACCCACGATTACACCATCAACCACAGCCACATCAGCTAAATAAGATTCGCCACTGCATACATTGACCAACATACCATTTCTCAACATCAGGTCCGCGGGAAGTTCCCCACGCGCAACCTGGATACGACGCCTAAGTTTCTCCATACGCCCCTCCATCGCTCAATCAGGCTTTACTGTAGATTGTATAGTATTGGAGACTATAGTAACAGATTTTGGTACAAGCGTCGAGGTTTTTCCTATACATGATACTCGTGGCACCCGTGGCATGGCACCCACAAGGGGTGCCACTACATATATACCGTGCCGAAGATACACGATACATGTAGTGGCACCCCTTGTGGGTGCCATGCCCGTCTAACGAAAATCTAGTGTGGAATCATTCCTGTGAAGATGTATTGTTGGGCCATTGCCAGCAGGCCCATCAACGCGGCCAGAATGATGCTGTGGATAAAGGTCTGACGAATGACCAGACCTTCTTTGCCGACCAGCGTCGTCGTCGAGACACCGGTTGTGACATTCTGCGGTGAGATCATTTTACTCATGACCGCGCCAGAGGAATTTGTTGCCGCCATCAGCACCGGACTCAAGCCTAAGCGCCGTGCCGCCACTACTTGCAGGTTGCCGAAGAGAGCATTGCTGGACGTATCGCTACCGCTCAGGAAACAGGCAATCCAGCCCAGGAAGGCCGAGAAGAAGGGGAAGATTGCACCTACTGAGGAGAGTGCCAGGCCAAGCGTATAGGCGATGCCGGAATAGTTGAAGAGGTATGCCAGACCCACAATGAGCATGACGGTTAGAATGGCGAAGCGCAACTGTACCCACGTATCCGCTAGCGCCAGGAAGAACGTTCTGGGACTGGCACGCAGAATCAGCGAGGTCAGGATTACCGCGACCAGAATGGCAGTGCCTGTGCCTAATGGCTGGAAGGTATACAGATCTGCGTAGGGTTTCTTATAGAGAGTCAAGAAGACAGCGTTGTTCAGTCCCGGCCACTTGATCAACGCCTGCCCAACTATTGGCACTTTTAAGAAAGTCCACGCAATCACGACCAGGCTGACCAGTACCCAGGGCATCCAGGCCAGTATTGCTTCACCTACACTGGGTTTGCTGCCCATATCAGGTCCACTACCCGCTATCGGCACAGGAATCTGCTTCTCACCGATATCGGGAGCGTTGATGGTCGTTGAGCCAATAGCAGCGAAATTGACGCGGTACTCTTCTATATCACGTGGCTTCCAGACCTGCACGAATAGAATGACGCAGATCAGTGAAACTAGCGATGCCAGCACGTCAGGCAGTTCAGGGCCAACAAAGTTTGAGACCACGAACTGTGTCAGTGCGAAGGAGCCACCCGCTACCAGCGCAGCGGGCCAGATATGCTTCAGACCCTTAAAGCCCATAAAAATGACCATCACATAGAAGGGAAGGAAAAACGCGAAGAAGGGCAACTGGCGACCAACCATTTGCGCCAGGGTATGTACTGGTAGCCCTGTTACCGCGCCCAACGTCGTGATTGGCACACCCAGCGCACCGAATGCTACCGGTGCGGTATCGAAGATCAGCGTGATGGCTAATGCATCCAGCACCGGAAAACCGAGACCAATCAGCAAGGCGCTACCGATAGCCACAGGTGTACCGAAACCCGCGATACCTTCCATCAAGGCACCGAAGCTAAAGCCGATAATCAGCATCAGGATACGCTTATCCGAGGGAACATTGTGGACCATCCAACGGCGAAATAGTTCAAACTTGCCGGTACGTACCGCGATGTTGTAGAGCCACATCGCTGACCAGACAATCCACATTACAGGCACAAGGGCGAAGACCATGCCGTTGAGTGTCGAGTCAAAGGCCAGCCCAACCGGCATCCGCCAGATCGCGATGGCGATAATCAGACCGACCACTAACCCGGCCAGAGCAGCTTGCCAGGCTGGACGACGTACAATACCCAATAATACGAGGACGACAGCGATGGGAATGATGCCAACGAGAAAGGAAAGGAAGAGATTGCCTCCCACGGGGGCCAGTATCTGGTGGAACATCAGTGTTACCTCCATGTTATGAGAACGATACAACTGGTGTTGCGGACACAACTCTCGCACACCCCATGTGCGAGAAAACAAATGGGAGCTACCTATTATCACAGCCACGGTACGCATCTGGCCTCTCGTCTACGTCCATGCAGTTGAGAGAACATGCATATAGGCTTCACATCAATAGTGCCATACAGATGGGGCTTTTGTCAAGTTGTTTTTCCACATGATGATATATTTTTTCAGAAATTTGGAAAAATACAATAGGAAGCTACGCTTTCCCTACCTCATACATCTTCACTACTCTAAATAGAGAAATGGCACAGGGTGCAAAAGGCATAACGTTCTGCACCCTGTGCCATTTCTCCCGCCTCCAAGTGCGGGCTGAGGTATATTCATTTTAGGCGGCAATGCCCACGACCAACTTAGTAGTTGCCATCAAAATTGCCATCCTGTTGCGTATTTGAACCGCCGGGACCGTCAGTTTCAGTGGTGTTCTCGACGCTCTCGCTCTCAAGACCAACTGCTTCTGCCATGATAGGTGTCCTCCTTTCTTCTAATATAGGGGCGTCCGTCTTTCTCGTTCGCACATTTCTATCATAGCTATCTTCAGTGAGAGAATGATGAAGAGAACCATGAGAATTCCGCGCTACGGACGTGGCAATACGATAGTGGTTTGTTGTGCAATATCGGTTGCCTGCTGGCTGTGTACTAATGCAGCGTAAACACCGCGACGCCACATTAGCTCATCATGTGTACCAACTTCAACAACACTGCCCTGCTCAACGACCGCAATCAGATCGGCGGTGCGCACGGTCGAGAGGCGGTGAGCGATCAGTAAAATGGTATGGTGCGCACGTAATGATTCTAAGGTTGAACGGATACGCTCTTCTGAGAGCGTATCAAGTGCGGAGGTTGCCTCGTCGAAGATGAGAATGGGTGCTTCACGTACTAATGCACGGGCAATCGCCACGCGCTGACGTTGTCCACCGGAGAGCTTTGTGCCACGTGGCCCGATCATGGTATTCAGGCCATCGGCAAGCTTCATATCAAAAATGCCCGCCTGCTGCGCAGCGTGTAGAATGGTTTCGTTATCGGCTTCCAAACGCCCATATGCGATGTTATCACGGATACTGCCCATCAAGAGGGTCACTTCTTGCGGTACGACAGCCATCATCTGACGTAAGGTTGCTGTTTCAAAGGCACGTATATCGTGTCCAAACAGACAGACACGTCCGCCATCTGGCTCGTAGAACCGTTGCAACAGGGCGATAGCGGTTGATTTCCCCCCTCCACTCGCTCCTACCAGACCAACAATCGCACCGCGAGGCACAGTCAGCTCGAAATTGCGTAAGACGGGACGTCCCTTTGTATAAGCAAAAGAGACATTTTCAAAGGCTATTGCGGGATGCATAGCTCCGTTGAGAAAACTGTGACGGGGTAACAATGCAGCAGATGGTTCGTTCGCTTCTAGGGGTAGGTCTAGTAAAGCTGCTACGCGCTCTGCTGCCGCAAGACCACCCTGGATATTGTTGCCCAGGCGGCTCAAACTCAAGAGCGGATTATAGAGTTGACCCAGGTATGCCAGGAAGATCACCAAACCACCTATCGTCAACGTGCCTGTTGCGAGCGCCTGCGCTCCAAAGTAGACCACGAGAACGGTACCGAACGTTGCAAGAATATCGCTGAGAGGAACAAAGATAGCGCGTTGCCGCGCTGCATCCAGACGCGCCTGCCAGTGCTGCTCGCCACGTTCGCGGAGTTGCTGCTCCTCATGTGAGAAGCGCACAAAGGACTTGACCAGTGTAATGGCTGCCAATGCTTCCTCAGCTTTCGCGGTAAGCTCTGCCAAGCGTGTGCGTACTTCGCGTGAAGCTACTCTGCTTCGCTGCGCATAGAACACAAGCGATACGAACAGGAATGGTAACATCAGCAGTGAGATGACTGCGAGCAATGGGTCCAGGTAGAACAACATGGCTGCAAACACAATAATTGTTAACACGTGTGTCAGGCCATCAGTGATACCGGCAACCAGTACATCCTCTACAGCTCCAACATCGCTGATGAGGCGACTCACACTCTCACCAACACGATGATCGTGATGGTAACGCAACGAGAGGCGCAGGAAGCGGGCGAAGAGCTGATGACGCAGATCAATCACAACACGCCCACCCACATAGGCTCCCTGGTATTGATCGACATAGTTTGCAATCCCTTTGGCAAAAGCAATCACCAGATAGCTGCCACAAATGATCCAGACGATGGAACCTGTTGGTTGTAAAAGCAAGTTATCAATGATCAATTTGAGCAGGTAGATTTTGGCGGCATTGAGCAACGGACGCGCAAAAGTCGCTAGAAATGTGGCAATCAGCCGCCCACGGTACGGTTTGAGCAGCTTGAGAAAACGCAACCAGATGCGCATATTAATCCGACTCCTCAACCCACTCATGGGCGAGCAACCCCATGTGTAGCATGGTGTGCCATTGTCCATCACTCCAGACGGCCTCACGCTCACGCCCTTCAGTCACAAAGCCGAGCCGTCGATAGATTGCCTGCGCACGTCCGTTCGTTTCGAGTACGATCAAGCCGAGCCGATGTAGTCCCATCTGCCGAAAGCAAAAGCCAATCAGCGTCTGCATGGCATCTGTCCCATAGCCTTGATGCTGCATCTCCGGCGCGATCAAAAGACGAAGTGTGGCTTTACGTGCCAGCAGATCAATATCGTTCAAACGTAGAAAGCCAACGA
>JAJZEJ010000220.1 GCA_021828635.1 Chloroflexota bacterium | reverse complement strand
CAGAGTGCCGAAGCACTAGTAAAGAGGAGCAGGCCAACGAGAAAAATCCGTTTGCTGCCTAGACGATCTCCAAGCGCCCCTGCTGTCAGGAGAAGACTGGCAAAGACCAATGTATAGCCATCCACAATCCATTGTAGACCGATCACAGTCGCACCTAACTCATGTTGCATATTCAGCAACGCAACATTCACAATGGTCGTATCCAGAATAACCATGAAATAACCAAGACAGATAGCTAGCAAGGCGATATTCATGTCAGGTTTGTGTCTGTATTGCTCATCTTGTAACCTGTTCATTACATCTTTACTCCTTTTACACAAACAAAGCGGATATGCGAAACTGCATGCTTCCAGTATAAGGTTCCAATAGTTCATGTTTCATCGAAATATTTATCGGGTATACTGGAGAGTATTGATCTTTAAGGAAGTATTGTCAGAGGATAGAATTAGGAGAGGTTTCTCTTATGCCTGGAGACATCAATATTGCAGCAGTAGCCGCACTCTTCGCGGATACGACTCGCATAAACATCCTCGTTACACTGAGCGACGGCAGGGCGTTACCGGCCGGTGAACTTGCGCGAGCAGCACGTGTCTCCCCTTCGACAGCCAGCCTGCATCTGGCAAAACTGGTAGAAGGCCAACTATTGATAGTAGAGCAGCAAGGACGGCATCGTTATTTTCGGCTAGCACATCCGGCTATTGTGTCAATGCTCGAAGAATTATCGCTTTTTGCCCCTGACAAACCCATACACTCCCTTCGTGAAGCCACATCTGGTGATGCTGTGCGTCGCGCTCGTATGTGTTATAACCACCTGGCCGGGCGGCTCGGTGTTCAACTCACACGCACCTTGCTAGAAAAACAGATATTGTGTGAGGTGGACGAAGGCTACAACGTCTCGGAATATGGTCGGCACTGGCTTGACGCATTTGGCCTGGATGGTAGCCTCTTGAAACAGACACAACTCATCTTTGTACCTCGCCATATCGACTGGAGCGAACGCTATCACCATTGCGCAGGCGCTCTCGGAGCAGCACTCGCCCAGCAGTTCTTCGCACGTAATTGGCTCAAACGCATACCAACCAGCCGCGCCGTCAGCGTTACCGAAATTGGCAAGCAGGCGCTCTTAGATGAATTTGGTCTGCAATGGAATGGTTAAATTGACAAGCGTAACTTTTATCACAGCCTACAAAGCGGCTATGAGTTATACTTGGAAGTAGGCCTTTGATCACACGTCAGTCATGTTAAACGTAGAGCCGTTTTCGCGTCTTTCAAACGAGAAGGAGCAATATGAACAGCCGCGTCATTGCAATCGCTATCGCTCGTGAACCGGGCGTGCCTATGACAAGCATCTCTACCGCGCACTTGGTGCCTGGCAAAGGCATAGAGGGAGATCGCTTCTACACGTTACGCGCTCAAGGAAAAAGCAACGATGATACTGCTTGTGACATAACATTTGTTGAGCGAGAAGCGATAGAAGCGATTTTTCATACAAGAGGTAGCGACCTTTGGGAGAGTTTTGCCCGCCGCAACATCGTGACTTACGATTGCGCCCTTGAACAACTCATTGGGCGCATCTTTCGTGTTGGAGATGTGCAACTCCAGGGATTGATGCCGCATAAGCAGTGTTTATCGGAAGACACCCGGCAAAGTACCAACTGTTTGCTATTGATTCACGCGACTTTGAGAGCCAGAATACTGACAGAAGGAAGCATCTCTGTGGGCGACTACATTCAGCGTTTTTAGCCTATGCCAGAGACAAGGCGCAAATATTCAGTATTAATAATGGTCACGTGTCCCTGATGCATTTCAATCGCGCCTGCCACTTCCAGTTCTTTGAGAGCGCGACCCACGACCTCGCGTGCGGTTCCCACTATCGCCGCCATCTCCTGCTGCGTCAAGTGGTGTTCTCGTTCCATGCTGCCCGACGATGTTGCTTGCGCTAAGAGTAATTTCGCCACCCGTGCCGTCACGTGGCGTAACGAGAGGTCTTCGACCAGATCAACGAGATGACGTAACGCCTGTGCTAGCACCTGGATTGCGGCAGCGGCTACGGCTGGTTCACTCATGATAAGCTGATGCAACTCACTTCGCCGTATCATATAAATAATACTAGACTCCATCGCTGCCGCACTGGCCGGATTAGGGCCACCATCAAGTGCCGGTACATCATTAAACGTATGGCCTGCCGCGATGAGTCGTAGCACCTGCTCTCTGCCCTCCGACGACGTTTTGAAGACTTTTACTAGCCCACGGTACACATAACATAATGCACCGCCGCCCTCCCCTTCTAACAAAATGATATCCCCTCGTTCGTAGTGCCGCTCTATCGCCATGCGTGCAACATGAGACAACTCCCGCTCCTCAAGAGAGGCAAACATTGGTATCTGGCGCAGTGCCGCGCTTTGAACTGCCATCGTAGTATTTCTCCATTGCGACCTAAGTTACAGTTATGCATCCTTCATTAGTATATGCTGTGTTCAACGGATATGCCATAGAGAAATTCGGTTGGATAGGAGATAGGATACACCAATATCTTCTCTATGAAGACGCTATCCATGTCTATTTATCGCATTATTATCCCATAGAGGAGAAAGAGCAACCCATGAATACATCCCTAGACGCCTGGATGGCCCAGGCCACCACAATAGTAGATGTACGTCCCGATCTGGAACGCGGAGATGAGCCGTTTGTACGCATTATTGAAGCCGCCGAGGCTACGCCGATGGGTAAGATAGTGGCTATCATTGCCCCTTTTGAACCTGCACCACTCTATGATGTTCTCGGCGCTCGTGGCTTTACCCATGAGACGCGCAAGGTCGCCGACAACGAGTGGATTGTGCAGTTTCGGCGCGTTTCCTCCAGTAATGTTGCTAATGGGTAAGTCAAAGTGCCGGGAGGATAAAGAAAATGAGCGCAAAACAAGAACCACACGGCTCTGTCCATATTACCATTCCATCGGCAGGGCAGGCAGGCGGATTTGGAGCCGGAACATTGGGCGGACGCCAGGGCGTACCAATCTCTATTCCATTGCCTTTTCTCCTGACGGGTATCACAGCCGCCGCTTGTTTTGGCGTGTTTTTGCCCTGGACTATTGCACAAGCACGTCTGGCTCCCGACTTTCCACACGTTCTCGCGCTTGTTCACATGCTCACGCTCGGTTGGCTAACGATGTCGATTATGGGTGCATCGCTCCAGCTTGTACCGGTTATCCTGGCAGCTCCGCTCTATGCAACACGGTTTTTGCGCTGGCAATATCCACTCTATGTTAGTGGTGTCATCTTGCTGCTAAGTGGTTTCTGGTGGATGCAGCCCTGGCTGATGATCGCCGGAGGCACATTGGTCGTACTAGCTATTCTTCATTACATTTGTGTGCTTGCCATCACCTTCGCGCACGCCAGTACGCGCTCCTTAACAGTACGCTATCTGATCGCTTCGCTCACTTACCTCGGTATTGTGGTCAGTATAGGCTTGACAATGGCGCTTGATTTCCAGTTCAATTTTCTTGGTGCTGGCTCTGATCGCCTCCTGCTCACGCATATCACGCTCGGCCTCATAGGTTGGCTGACCTGCACACTGATCGGCGTTTCCTACACATTAACCCGCATGTTCGCGCTAGTTCATGGGCAAAGTGATCGTATCGGACACATCATCTTCTGGTTGCTCAATGGCGGCATCTGTGGACTGGCACTCGGTTTCAGCCTTATCTGGCAACCATTAACCATTGTCGGCGGCCTTGTTCTTATCTCAGCTATATGGCTGTTTGGATATGACTATATACATATGCTACGAGCGCGTCATCGCAAACTCTTGGATGTGACACAGTATCACACTATCACAGCAGTGGTTTATCTTGTACTTGTGGTTCCACTCGCCATTGCTGCCGTGTTCTTTGGTTGGCATCAACCGTCTATTCTCGTCGCATTGGCGCTGGCTACATTCATTGGCTGGCTTGGACAAAGCATCATTGGCTACCTCTACAAGATCGTGCCTTTTTTGATCTGGCATGATCGTTATGGTCCCCTGGTTGGACGGCAGAGGGTTCCTTTGATGCGAGAAATGGTACATGGCAACTTGGCCTGGGCTGGCTGGTGGTTGCTCAATAGCGGGTTAGTTGCGGTTATTGCCACCGTGCTGCTGAGTCCGTGGCTCTGGCTGATACAACTTGCCTGCGCTATATTAGCATGTGGTCTGCTGCTGGCAATGCTGACAGTCTTAGGAATTGCATTCCATTTGAGACGTACACAAACAACGAGTCCAGGGTAAGCCATGTACTGGCTGGTATACCCTGGACTCGTTACTCCGTTACTTCATTAAAAGCCAAGCTGCCTACGCCCCTCCGGTGTCATCATATCTGGACTCCAGGGAGGGGTCCAGGTAAGCTGAAGCTCTCCATCAACAATGCCAGGAACATCCGCTAAAACGATGCTCACGCCTTCGGCAATCGACTCGTGCATAGGGCAACCGGGCGTTGTGAGAGTCATAGTTAAAGTCACATGTCCTTCGGGCGTGAGTGATACATCATATACCAGGCCCAGGTCGATGATATTCACGCCCAATTCCGGGTCATACACTTCGTGTAACGCCTCGTAGATTTGCTGGCGTGTAGCTTCAAGCTCTGCCGTTTCTATCATTGCTCATCCCTCTTCTTCCGCTCATTGTTATGATCAGATCAGCCTTTCCTGTTACACATGCAGGAAATTTGAGTATAGAAGTAGCATACTCAAACAGAGAGAGGGAAAACAGCGACCTTAGTCACAGCATTGAGGCATATTTTGAGGCATACTACAAACGGACCGCATAGGTACCAAGATAAAAAAGGAGAGAAATCAACTATGTCAGATACAGTAATTACCACCCTTGATGTTCGTGAACTGCTACCACGCGAGCGTCACCCGTTGATCTTTGCCCGCCTGGATGCCTTGCAAGTTGGCGAGACACTACGCTTGGTGAATGACCATGATCCCAAACCATTGCGTTACCAGCTGATGGCTGAACGGCCCGATATGTTTGCCTGGGAGCCAGAAGAACAGGGGCCAGAGCAATGGGTAATCCGCATTCGCAAAATTGCTGCCGAGTGAGCCATTTCAAGGACACACGGCACCATTGTAAGGAGCATCTCATCTATGAACCAGCAATCAGCTAACGTAGCACAATCTCTTGCTCAGGAAGCACCACAAAGGGCTTCAGAACAAGTGCGCTTCCTCGATTTGCAAACTCTGGCCTCTTTCCGTGATGAAGGGCCATCTATTCAGGTTGTATCAGAGCATCGCGTTGCACGCCTATTGCTACTCTCGTTCAAGGCAGGTCAGCAACTCAGAGAACATCATACAACGGACCAGCTAACAGTACAG
>JAJZEJ010000816.1 GCA_021828635.1 Chloroflexota bacterium | reverse complement strand
CATAAATGCCTCGCTGCGTAACTCGTCTTCGATCTCATTGATGACCGGTTCGGCCTGAATGAGTGCCTTGAGAACGGTTTGTTCAGCCTGTTCAGCATCGACATACCATGCCTGCTGTTCCTCCGCAAGCTGCATGGCGCGTTCGACCTTGAAACGGTTCAATGTGGGACAGAGTTTTTCATAAGACTGCTCAAAGCATTCTGAGAGTGTGTCGTGCAGGTGATCGCGCAGATCATGCTCTGGGTCGTCGCGTTGCTCAATGGTCAGGCGATAGGGGTTGACGGCGCTATGTAGATCGGCATCGGAACACTGGTTGGCGTAGCCATCAACGGTTTCCAGCGCCTCACGAAACGCTTTGACGAGTTCGTCTTCCAGCACCATGCCGCCTTTGAGATACAGAAAGAGTTGTGAGCGAAACTCAACCGTTTTAGCAGCCAATTCCTGGTCGCTGAGTTGTTTGATTGTTGGTTCAAAGGCATTAATTTTATCGATAAGCGGCTGAATAGCCTTGAGATCACGCTTATTGGGATCGCCCATTATTTTCCCAAAGAATTGCATAGTATGAATCATCTCCTACATGGCATCGGTGCTTACTACTTATCTGGTTATGCGCGGATGTTGCTACTCATGCGATTGTCATTAAGGCAAGCGATAAACATTCGCTGTATTATACCATAGCTTTGCTATAAGATAGTACGAATAGAGCGGCGTGGAGTTGTGCGCCTCTTGTAAAAAAACATTGGTCAAACTGGCACAAAATAGAGCAGAGTGATAACAAAGAGGACGCATAGTACGACACTCGCCCTAACGTGCGTATCCCGTAACAACACTTCTTCTGGGCTACCACCTCCCTTATGCATATGCATCAAGTACAGGTAACGTAATATGCCATAGAGAACGAAAGGGATCGTCAAAACGAGTAGATGATTCTTGGTTGGGCCTTCGATAGTGTAGATACTGTAGGCAATGATTGTTCCCGTGACAACGATGGTAATGACCTGATCGAGCATGGCTACATTGTATTCTTTTAGTGTGAGTCGATGATGCTCAGCTTGCTCTTGTAGCAGAATAAGTTCGTAACGACGTTTGCTGAATGCCAGGAAAAGGGAAAGAAAACATGTCACGAGATAGAGCCAGGGAGAGATAGAAACAGCTATCACGATAGCACCCGCGAAAATGCGTAACACAAAGCCACTGGCAATGATAAAAACGTCGAGTAACGCGACATGTTTCAGGTAGCCGCTATAGCACGCCATGAGCGTGATATAGACAATAATGGTAAGCGTAAAAAGGATATTTGCGCCTCCTACTTTAGCAAATACATCATGGTAGGGGCGAAGGGAAGGCTGGAAGAGAATGAGAAGCAGACCAGCACAGAGAAGCAGCAAGAGCATGATTGCTATCAAGCCCCAGTGTACAGGCACCAGACCAGAGGCAAAGGGACGCAGCTTTTTAGTCGGGTGCTGTCGATCATACTGCATATCAAACAGGTCATTGAGCAGATAGACGCTGCTTGAAGCCAGGCAGAAGATCACAAAAGCCAGCAAAGCGCGTTCAATCGCCACAAGTGAGAAGAGGCGTTGAGAGAAAACAATGCCGACGAAGACCGCGCCATTTTTCGTCCACTGGCGTGGGCGCATTGCACGCGCAATACCTTTTATTCTAGCCGCATATATCAATCTGGGTGATAAAGCAGTTTTTATCACCAAGTGATTTTTTTCTATATTCATCGATATTTACCATTCGTTATGTAGCAATTAAAGCCCTCTCGCCCCTATAAAGTCGAGCATAGACACTGACAAAAGCGCCTATAAAATTTCTCATTAGGAGATTAACCGCGTTTCGTGTTTTGCGGGGGAAGTGTAGGTGTCATGTACGTCAGGTAGAAGAAATCGCGTGTCGTGCTAAGTAGGTACTCGTTGCCTGTTCCTTGCATGGAAGGGTCTAATTTGGTCGCTATCAATTGATGTTGCTGGTTGTGCGTATAGAGAAAGGCACGCACCCAGAATGGATTGATATCTGTCTGCATCGCCATTACGGCACCAGCGGATTGTAATGCAACACCGAGTGTTTGAGCAGAAAGCGAATTACCAGCAGCATAAATCAGAGAGCCATCGGCAGTAATGCCTATCCCTGATCGCCAGGTATAGGTGCTATTGAGAATGGTGCCGCCCCACGCAGCCCCATCGCTTGTCAGTGGGTTAACTACTCCGTTATTAATAAGGAGTGCGGCATTCTGACGCCAGGCAAGCAGATCAGAATTTTGCGTCGTGAGACGTGGATCGCTTCCCCAGGCACCAAGCAAAATCTGCCCCTCTTTTGTGACGGCAATAGTTGCAGCATTAGGCTGAGGAGGAACATAGGTTACACCCATCGCCATCATGCCATATTGCCCATCAGCGAATTTGAAACCACCATTAAATGCGGCAAGCAATGTCTGCTGATCGGCAACGGGAATTATCCCAGGACCAGCTATACCACGTGGCCCGCCTGGTTGTGTGGTTCCGGCAACCATGTGTAAACGCATGAAGCGTGTATCAAATTGCAGCATGGTAACAACCGCGTAGGGACGCACCGGGTCTGGACGAAGAAATGTTCTAGCGATGATAGGCAACGAAGGAATAGTGGCTGTGGCTGTTGATTGTACCTGTGTTTGCCATACACCCTCGCCCTCTATAGGAGGAGAAAGCAACGGATGAATTGCTGTAAATGGTATGGGAGCTAATGTAATCGCCGTGGGCGTAGGATTGGGAATAGTAGACGTAGTAAGAGTAGGGGTGGGTGTTGCTCCTTTGACAAGCCACGGGGCAGCTACGTGTTGCCCAGGCAGACGATATTGGAGTTGATGGATAGTATCATTTAGTCCCAGATACCAGGACTCCACCTGCGCTGCGGAAGCTGGACCAAGCGTGGCACGTAATGCATCCGCAAGTGTTGCGCCACCCTGTCCACTGGCTTGCTCAAATAGCATAACAACTACGATAAAAACCAAAGGGATGCCAATCAGCCATAACCGAAACTTCTTGTTGCGAGCAGAACGTCGCGGAAATTTGGAAGTTGCTAAAGAGTTTTTTGCCTCACCCGTCATATCTGGAAATGGGAGTGGTGATTTTATTAGCCTGGGAGCATTTTGGCTCTCAGTAAATGCTGTCTTTTTCAATGGCTGTCGTGAATGCCTCATATATATAAAATCCTTCCTAACATCCGATGGAAGATAGAGCAAAAAACAAAAGCCTTTTGCATATCCCTGGTGACTACTCTACCAGTGACAAATGAGAAGACCATGAAAGTAGGTATTCATGAAATAGACATTACTACTCATCCTCTGCTCATTTTTTGGCAGTACAATCAATAGATATGAACGAACAAGAACTATACCAGGCAGTTGGAAGGAGTATTTTATGCGTATCTTACTAGCGGAAGATAATCCATCGTTAGGGCCGAATCTGAAGAAGGGCTTGGAAAAGTACCATTATGCTGTTGACCTTACCGCGAATGGCGAAGATGCACTAGCCTCCGGTTTGAGCGTCTCATATGATTTGCTGATTCTGGATGTGCTGCTTCCTGGCCTCAATGGTTTTGAGGTATGCCGCGAATTGCGAGATCACAAACGCACCATGCCTATTCTCATGCTAACCGCTCTTGGTGAGGTCGATCAGCGCGTGACAGGTTTGAATCTTGGGGCCGATGATTATCTAGTCAAACCCTTCGCATTTCGCGAATTAGAGGCGCGAGTACGGGCTTTATTGCGACGTGACAGTTCTACAAAATCTTCGATAGTATCTTTCTATGATATTACCCTTGATACAGCTACCCATGAGGTGAAGCGTGGTGAACGAGAGGTTGTGCTTTCAAGCAAAGAATACTCACTCTTCGAGTTTTTGATGCGTCATCCGCGTCAGGTTTTGAGCCGTACTGTTATTGCTGAACATGTATGGGATTTTGACGCCGAACACCTCTCTAATGTGATAGATGTCTATATTCGTTATCTACGTAATAAGCTCTGTGCCGATAACGAACCGAACGTCATTCACACGGTGCGCGGCACAGGCTATCAGCTCAAGGAGCCAGACTAATGAAGTTCGTCTTGCGCCGATTATGGCCACCTGGAATTCGTCTACAGTTGACAGTATGGTATACGCTGGTCTTTGCCCTCTTGCTGCTCTGCTCAGATGCATTACTCTATACCCAGTTACAAACCTCTTTACTGACAAATCTGGACAAAGCCTTGCATCTGCAAGCAACACAGATTGCCAGTGGGGTGAGCCGTGAGGGAGGGACAATTAGTATCCAGGATGTGACTGGCGATCTACCCGATAGCAGTGCTTCAGGAGGAAATACAACCTCAAACAATCAACAGGGTTCTTACGTCGATGTAACCTTTAGCTCATTGGTACGTGTGCTGGATGCACAGGGCCGGAGCGTGCGTAGCTCTTCACTCTTTCATACATTGATTGTTCCTCATAGCAGTTTTTTACAGGCATTGCATGGCAAAATATGGGAAGGAACGGTACAGACACGCGATGGACAACCGGTACGACTCTATAGTATGGCGATTACGGAAAATGGGGGGTCATTTGCTGTTGTGCAGGTCGGTGAGTCACTGGCACAACTCAATGCTTCGCTGCATAGCCTCATGCTTGAACTGCTACTAATTTCACCATTTGCACTCCTCTTGGCTATTTGTGGCAGTTACTGGCTGGCGGCCCGCGCATTCTTGCCGATTGACCGCTTAACGCGCATTGCGCGTCAAATTGAGGCGGGCGATCTGCATCAGCGGGTGCCAGTGCCGCCAGCACATGACGAGGTACGTCGCCTAGCACAAACATTAAATGAGATGATTGAGCGGCTCGATCTGTCATTTACACGCCAACGCCGTTTTGTCGCTGACGCATCACATGAACTGCGTACTCCCGTCGCGGTGATTCACAGTATCACCGATCTGGCGCTCTTGCAGGAACTCTCGCCACCAGAGTATACGGCATTGCTAGAAAATATTAATACCGAGGCCGAGCGACTCGGCCATCTTATCAGTGATCTGCTCGCCCTGGCGCGTGCCGACGAGGGCAAAGCGACCTTTGAGCAAGAGCCGTTACGGCTAGATGATTTGGTTCAAGCAGTGGTAGCCAATGCGGAACTGCTGGCAGCAGAACGTGGCGTTCTGCTCACAGTGCAAGCAGATCAGCCAATCACTGTCCTGGGCGACGAAGCGCGTCTGATCCAGGTGGTGATGAATTTGCTCGATAATGCTATCATTTATACCAATGCCGGCGGCCAAGTCAGGCTGATTGCAACGCGCAATGAGACGATGGCCTCTGTGATAGTGCAGGATAGCGGCATTGGCATTGCTCCAGAACA
>JAJZEJ010000182.1 GCA_021828635.1 Chloroflexota bacterium | reverse complement strand
GATGATTATGATGGAGAGTGGCGAGGACGCGGAGGCCATGCAATCCTTCTTTCTAAGCTGCATTCAATCTCCAGGAGAACGCTTCTATCTTGGTACACTGCATGGGCAGCCTATTGGAGTGCTGCGTCTGGTGGAAATGGGCGATGGGCGTGTCGGTATCTATACCTTTAATATGCACCCGATCTATAGAGGACGCGGCTATGGTCGGCAGATGTTGCAAGATGCTATCCAGATTGCACAGACTGCACAGACTGCACAGACTGCACAGACTGAGCAGGCGCAAGAGGTTATGCTTGAGGTTGATGTAGAGAACGCGAATGCACTTGGCCTCTATCGCTCAGTCGGCTTCACAGTTAAAACAACCTACGAATATTATCTAATGGATGTACGAACGCAATAAATGTATTGAGGATTATGAGAAGATGCAGTGGTTAGAGTTAACGGTGCAGGCTCACCCGGATGCCGTTGAGTCGGTCAGTGAATTGTTGAGCCGCTATACCTCTGAGGGTATAGCGATTGAAGAGCCTTTTGAATTGATTGACGAGGGACAGGATTACCGCATTATCCCCAATAAGCCAGTCTTGCTGCATGCCTACGTGCCGATGGATGGTAAGGAAGAAGATACCATTCAGCGTATCGCCGAAGGGTTGTGGCACTTTGCCAGCTTGGGCCAGCACTTTGTTGGTGAGCTGCATCGGCGTGTCGTCAATGAAGAGGATTGGGCCAATGCCTGGAAAGAATACTATTATGTGACGCATATCGGGCAGAGGTTGGTTATTCGTCCTTCGTGGCGTGAGTATGAGCCGAGAGATGGCGAAGTTATGCTGACACTTGACCCAGGCATGGCCTTTGGCACAGGTTTACATCCCACGACGCGCATGTGCCTGGAACAGGTTGAGAAGCGTGTCCAGTCTGGTATGCGTGTGCTAGATGTTGGCACTGGCTCCGGTATTCTGACCATTGCCGCTGCCAAACTGGGTGCTACCTCTGTCTATGCCATTGATAATAGCAGTGTGGCTGTCGAGAGTGCGCGTGCTAATGCCGAGATGAATGGGCTAAGCGAGCCGATTCAGGTTGTGTTGGGTGTGTTGGATGAGGCCGAGGCCAAACGCATGGCTGGTCAGTATGATCTCGTTGTCGCCAACATTATTGCGCATATTATCGGCTCGATTGCGCCACAACTGGCCCAGACTCTGGCTCCCGATGGCCTGCTTGTGGTGAGTGGCATCATCGAGGCGCGTCGTGCTGATGCCGAACAACCCCTGTTAGCTGCTGGTCTGGAACTGGTTGAGCAAACGATGATTGAGGACTGGTTGGCCCTGGTCTACCGGCATAGAGGATAGGAAGAGAGAGGCATGCACCGTTTTTTTGTTGATGCGCTCGCTTCTCATCCTTTGCCGGAGCAATTCACTTTGCCGGAGCCTATCGCGCATCAGGTGCGGGATGTTCTTCATATAGCCATTGGTGAGCAGCTTGTTTTGCTGGATAATCGTGGTGTTGAGTTTGTGTGCGCGGTGACGAGAAGTGAGCGTAAACAGGTTGAAGTGCAAGTGTTGGAGCGGCGGACTGGTAAGCCTGAGTCGTCGGTAAAAATCACGTTGTGTCAAGGTTTGCTCAAGTCGGCTCGTTTCGAGTGGATATTGGAGAAAGGGACAGAGCTAGGCGTGACGAGCTTTGTGCCAACGCTGTGCCGCCGCTCGATGGCTGGCTTGGAGGAGGTTGGCCCCGCTAAGCTGCAACGCTGGCGGCGTATTGTGCAAGAGGCTACGGAGCAGTGCGGTCGTTCGCGCATACCGACGCTGACGTCCATTCGCCCACTGATGCACGCACTGAATGATATACCGTCCACTGCAATTGCTATCATGCCGTGGGAGAATGAGCAGCAAGTTCATCTGCGCGATGTGTTACGGGCAGCCAGCGACGTAAACCAGCCAGCAGAACCTATTGAAATCGTCCTCTTCATTGGCCCCGAAGGCGGTCTGATGGAGGAAGAGGTGCAATTGGCACAACGCTATGGCGTTCACAGCGTCTCGCTGGGAGCGCGTATTCAGCGTGCGGAGACGGCGGCGCTCTCAACTATTGCCAACGTAATGTACGCTCTGGAGTAGGGACCAATTGATCGCGTCAATCATGCCGATGCTTGGGCATTCGATGAGCTTGGGCCACGCGGACGCGATACATCGGTCCCTACTTCGCTTAGGGCGTGATGAATCGGGTTCTATTCTACGCCGCTCAACACGGCTGCTACATATTCCGCAACATAGTGACGTTCCTCGACGCCATCAATAATCATGCACTCGGCGATATCGACCATGTGAGGCGCGACCTCGTTCAGCACACTGATGATGGCACGAGAGTTACGATTATCGGCATTGTGGTCGGTGACGAAGGCGAATAGCTCGTCGGTCAATTTCTCCTGATCGGCCAGAAGTTGAAAAATGTTGGACATAGATGGTCAGACCTTTCATGAAAACATACATGTAGTGACACCCCTCGTGGGTGTCATGTGGTATATATGGATGTCGAATTTGACGAACTACTACGGTCTCTTTCTTCAACTATAAGCGCCAAGCAGGGAGAATGTCAATGCTTTAACACGGCAATCAAGCCACAGGTCACACACGCAATTGACCAGTAACTATCTTTCATGCTATTATAGCTCAATACAAGTTGATCTGTGGTGAGTATTCCGTCTCACGATGTTGCCATAGAACGTTTTTCATTCTTGCTGACGGAACTTATACAGTGTTGATCTTCTGGTATAAATACAAAGCAGCGTGGGACAGGAGCTATGGAGAATGTTGTACCAGCCGTACTACAACGTCTGCGGGCCGCCGACATCATTCGTATGGCCGGTCTAAGCGTAGCGGCACTGGGACAAGAGTATGAACGTTTAGGAGCAGTACAGCAAGCACAGCGACAAGGCAATCATCTGTCAAGTGTTGTTAATGTACCTCACATAGCTGATTTTAGCTTAGAAATAGCGGCAACAACGACAAATACTGTAGATGGTCACTCATTCTCAAAAAGCGAAGATCACGACCATACGACAGAGGTCATATTGGAAAGTCCCACCGTCTGGAAAAGTGCCTGCACATGTAGCGTCGGTTCATCTGCTCTCTGTTCGCATGCCTGCGCTTTACTGTATCACTGGATCAGTCATCCTTTCTCCTTCTCTGTGCCTGCTGAGTCTGATGTTTCCTCTACCACCCCGTCGTCTCTTCCCGCGGCGTTGAATGGCACTAACGTATTATTTGAGCGGTCAGAACAGAGCATTGCCGGGCTATCTGCTGAGGAAGAGAAGGCGACAGACCTGGATACAGAGCCGGGGCGCTTGGGAAAAATGGGCGCTCTGTCTTCGTCAAGAAGTACCATTACGCCGCGTGGTCCCACACCGTTAGCCAACGTGGTTGATCTACTGGCCCAATTGAGCCTGAGTGAGCTACGGAGCATGGCGCGTGAGTATGAACTTAGCCCTAACGGCCTATCAAAGCTGCAACTCGTGGATGTTATCTATGAGGCGCTCTGCCAACCCGAACTTGTGCGCCACATGGCTATGGCGCTGGAGAAGCAGCAGCGTCAGTTGCTCGCAACGCTGACATTGGCTGGCGGTTCTATGAATGATGATGATCTCCGTGGCATGTTTGAGCGATTTGGCCTGGGTCAGCCACCACAATTACAGCAAGCATTGGCAACGTTGCAAAGTAAAGGACTGCTCTTCCGTACCAGCCTGAATAGCTCGCCCCAGCAGCGTATTGGCCTGAGTGGTTCACTCCTGGACATCGGCTGGTTTGTGCCATTAGAGGTGCGTAATGCGTTACGTGTGTCAGCACCAACAACTTCTTTTGATATAGAGCAACATACGGAAGCCGGGAACAAACTGGTAGTGCGTTTAGCCGAATCGTATCGTCTGCTTTCAGCTCTGTTGCTGGTAGCCCGTGTCCTGGATGGTTATCAATTGACTTCTGAGAACCAGCGTAATGAGGGAGCAGTTCCACCAGTTTCTACGCGCACAACAGCTTTCCAGGCCAGCTCTCGTTCAACCATTCCTCTCTCGCCAGATGGTTCGATAGCCCTACCCGCTCCTGCTGAGCGACCTTCGGCTACAATGTTATCATTCTTGCGCCAATCTGCTCCTTACAGTACGCCACTGCTACGCTTTGCAGTGCGGTTACTGCGGCTGACGGGCGTTGTCTATACCGAGGGAGCGCAACCATTGAGCTTACATGCATTGGCAAATGCGGCGGCACTCCTGCTTGGTTCTAATCATGCCGAGGTAACGCGCGACCTGTTTGAACTGTGGCTGACACAGCCATCATATGATGAATTGTTTGCCTTACACGAGGATGGGGTACATGTGCGTTGTCGGGCAACTTCCCAGCACCATCCGCTCTTGCGTCCTGGTGAGTTAGAAGCGGAGAACAGTGAGGCACGTCAAACGCTGGTAGCTCTGCTGGCTCAGGTGCCGACAAATCGCTGGTGTAATTTTGCCGCCTTTGCACGCTTCGTTTATCGCCTCAATCCTTTCTTCTTGCAGCATCGCCAGCGTCTCTTCTCTTTGCCACACTGGTGGTTGGAACGCGAAGAAGGACGATCTCTGCGCCCGCATGTCTTGAGCGATTGGATGCATGCGGAGTATCACTATCTCGCCCACCTGCTTCGTGGCCCACTCTACTGGTGGGGCATCTGCGACATCGCGCTTGGTTCTGAAGGGCGGCTGCTGGCTTTTCGTCTGACGCCGATGGCTGAATGGTTGTTGAACGGTATCCCTCTTGATGAAACTGCTCAGGCAAGCGTAACGAGACAGGAAACGCGATTTGAGGTGACTGGCGAGGGCGATGTGCTGGTTGAAAGTGCTATTCAGTCATGGCCGGTGATCCGTCTGTTAGAAGAGTTTGCTGAACGAGCGAGTGTGCGCGATGGCAAACTCTGCTATTGTCTGACACCGCAAGCACTAGGAGCCGCCCTTAGTCGCGGCTTACAGGCTAGTACATTACTAGAATTGTTGCGTGCGCGGAGCGATGAGGAACGCACATTGGCCCCCTTGCTGACCCAACTTGAACGCTGGACAAGCAGCTATGGTCGGGTACGCCTCTATACAAAGGCGGCGATGTTGCAAGCAGCTGATACCAGCGTGATGCGCGAACTTTCGGCAACTACATCCTTTGATACACACGTGGTACAATCCCTGCATCCTACACTTGCTGTCTTGAGGCGTTCTGGTATGGAGCAACTAATTGAAGACCTCAAGCGGCGAGGCCAGATGCCGCTCTTACACCACGAGGAATAGATATTTATGGAACAGAGTGACCTTGATCTGCTTATGACGGTACCACTACCACATCTACAAACGTTGCTCAGG
>JAJZEJ010000268.1 GCA_021828635.1 Chloroflexota bacterium | reverse complement strand
GAACTATCAGCCAAATTTGTCGGCGCGATACCTGCGTCGGGGGCGCTCTGGTATTTTGGCCTACGCTGTTCCCAATTTGAGCAACGTCTATTTCGCCGAAATTGGCAATGCCATCATCGCCTCCGCCGCCACGCATTCCTATACCGTTCTTATGGATCAGACGCTAGCTCGTCATGCCAGTGAACGAGCCATTATTCAGGGGCTGACTCCTCATCTGATTGATGGAGTCATTTTGAGTCCTCTGGCCCTGGAGCCAGAGGATATGCAGCCAGATAAAGCCACAATTCCCATCGTTTTATTGGGGGACCGCATCTACGATGTTCCTTACGATCACGTGACCTACGACAATGTAAGAACCGCTTACATGGCTACTCAGCATCTCATCAGCCTGGGGCGCAGGCGGATTGCGGCCATTGGTGTGCAAGAGCTAGATTCTCGACCAACGCAAACGTCAAACTTGCGCCTGCGAGGCTATACGGAGGCGTTAGTTGCTCATGGACTGCCTCTTGATACCAACCTGATTATTCACAGTATCCCTTCTTATAGTCGAAGCAACGGAGCGCGTTCTATGCGTCAATTGCTAGCACTGGATGCGCCTCCTGATGCCGTTTTCTGCTTTAACGACTATCTGGCGCTTGGCGTCATTCGTGCCATTCACGATGCTGGCTACCGCGTACCAGAAGATATTGCCGTCGTAGGCTTCGATGATATTGAAGATGGACGCTACTCAATTCCTTCGTTAACCACCATTTCGCCGGATAAAGAGAAGATTGGTGATCTGGCTGTGGCATTTCTCTTTGGCCGTATCAATGGAACACGCACCGGAGTGCCTGAGCGCGTCGAAGTTCCTTGTCGCCTGATCGTTCGTGAAAGCACGGTTGGGCGTCAAGCTTCCTTTACCTCTTCTATTGAGTAGGGTACCATTTCAACGGGTGCGTCGAGCGGTCTTCCTTCCACACATGGCAAGAAGCTCGACAGGCCATCCTTGAGTATCTTGAGTGTTTCTATAATCGAGTTCGCAGGCAATCCACACTCAGCTATTTGAGACCGCTTGTCTCTCCAAAATAAACAATTCACCGAAACGATGGGAAAATTCGCTCCTAAGAGGCTTGCAATTTTCGTTTATATCTGGTATATTGCTTGCATGAGCAAACAACATACCACTTCTGAACAACCAGAGGAGCATCAAAAAACGAGAGAGCGCATCATTGCTGCGGCCTCGAAGATGCTAGCAGAGAGGGGCTATGAGGCGACAACGCTGCGAGAAATTTCACGCGAATCCCAGGCTGGACCAGGACTGGTGCATTATTACTTTGGTGGCAAAGATGAGTTACTCGTTGAAGTGCTGCAAGTAGCTGGTCAGCATTTCCATCAGCGCATGGAACACCTGGCGCAACAGAAGTCTACCGACTGGTCGCTCGATGCGCTTTTGGCGGCATTGTGCGAGCGGGTCGATCTGGAACCGGAAGTGTATCGTCTGCGCTACGAGTCGTTCTCGCTTGGCTTGCACAATCCCGTCATCGCACCGAAGGTGCGAGAACGTCTTGCTCAGCGACGTAGCGAGATTGGCTCGATCATCGCACTGGCGCTGGGGAATATGGAAAAGAGCGAGACTGTGGAACGTTTCTCGCTCGATCCAACGCTTCTGGCAGCTCTGCTACTCGCGCTTTTTGATGGGCTGGCGCTGCAAAAGATCATGGACCCTACCTTTGATCTGGAAGCGGCCTATCACTTGCTTGCGCAGATGCTACACGGTTTGCTCGAAACGTAGGGGATGCGCTGCTTGCGTAGGTTGTTGCTAATCTGCGAGGTAGTGACGTTCTGGGAACAGGGTAGAGGTCTACCTCACCGTCGCAATGGCTGTGAACAACTTCCTCCCTCTCTCTTTTTTAGAAATGTTGCTTGCACGAGCAAGCGAAAAGAAAAGGATCATGTTATGAGTGTCACCGTACTGAAACCGGGAGAAGGACGCACGATTTCTCTTGGTCCTATTCACATGGTGGTGCAGGAGGATGGAACACAGACGCGGGAAACGTTGGGCGTCGCGGAATTTGTTGTGCCTCCTCATGCTCCCACGCCACCACCTCATATTCATCACGCGCATGAAGAGGGTTTTTACGTCCTTGAAGGAACATTAGAGTTTCTGGCAGGAACCCAAACCGTGCGAGCCAGTGCCGGAACGTTCGTGATGGTACCCATTGGGGCTTTGCATACCTTTGGCAACCCGACTGACAAACCCGCTCGTTTCCTCAACACGTTTACGCCTCCGCGCTATATTCACTACTTTGAAGAAATGAGTCAGCTTCTCCAGGCGGGTGTGGCTCCCAATTCGCCACGGTTGGCTAAATTGATGGCCGACTACGACACTGAGGTGGTTTTTTAACTGTTTTTTTGTCTTATGTTGCTTGCTTGAGCAATACAATGAAAAGCTATTGCTCACTCGCAGCTGTGCTACTTTCGGTGCTGATATCCCGAAAAGAAAGAAAGAAGAAATTTCATGAGTATTCTCCCTACCCTTCATACTCGAAGAGAGTCTTTCACAGATGGTTTGACGATTCGCTTTGATGAGGGAGGCAATGGCCGTCCCATTCTCATCTTGCATGGTGGTGGCGGACTACAAACCGTGGCAGGCATTGCTGCCGGACTGGACAGGGCATACGTTGTGGTACCGACCCACCCTGGCTTTGAGGGCGAACCACGTCCTGAGTGGTTCAACAGTGTTGATGATCTCGCCTTCGCCTATCTTGCCTTGCTCGAACGGCTCTTCCTACATGATGTGCTGGTCATTGGCAACTCGGTAGGTGGCTGGATCGCGTCTGCTATGGCCTTGCACGATACCGCACGGCGGCTGCGTGGTCTCGTGCTGATCAATGCAACCGGTATTCAGGTGGATGGACATCCCGTGGCTGATGTGTCCGCTTTGAAACCCGATGAACTGGCGGTCCTCAGCTTCCATAATCCGGCAGCTTTCCGCTTTGACCCGGCGACCATCACCCCTGAACAGGTCGAGGCTCGCAAAGCCAACGCTCGGACGCTTGGCGTATATGATCAGGGGTTGGGTGGGAGCGATCCAAAGTTACGTCGTCGCCTCAGCAGTGTGAACCTCCCGGTCCTCGTGGCGTGGGGAGCGAGTGATCGCGTGGTTGACGCTGAGTATGGCCGTGCCTACGCCTCCGCATTCCCTCACGGTCGCTTTGAGCTGATCCCAGAAGCTGGTCACTTGCCGCAGATCGAGCAGCCTAAACACCTGCTCACCCTCGTGATGAATTTTGCGGTCAGCACGCGGGCGACGCCATAGGTCGCAGAATCTGTTACACCTGACCGTATTCTTGTTGTGGCGCGGCGCAGGACATCCTGCGCCGCTACGCGCCAGCCAAAGCGACCGTTATTGATGTTGTGACTCCCTATAACGGAGCGCGTTTTGCTCGTGACGGCCTCGTTCTAGTTTCATACAACTATCGACCTGGTATCGAAAAGTAGCAGCCCATCCAGCCTACGAGTGTGTAGTACGTTGTTTCCTGGCATTTTCACGCACGCTTTGCAGGCTGAGCAGTTCGGCCACCTCGAAACTAGTGATGGGTCCAGTTTTAGGACGCAGGCGAATCAGTGTTGGGAAGTGGCCGATGCGTCCATGTAGCTCGGCTAGCAGCACAAACGCTGCCGGAGCATAGCCAGGAGGGTTGATGAGCAATGGTAGCGTTTGCCACTCCTCCGGCGAGAGTCCAACGCCATCGACGATATTTCTGATCTGCTGCTCCAGAGATTGCGCCTGGTCGATCTGTACCGCGATAGTGCGGATGTCGCTGATGCTGGTGTCGGCGAGCGATTCTATTTGTGTACGCTGCTCAGGCGTGATGGGGTGCGAGAAGTTGAGTATGAGCATGATTACATCCTCGAATATTTTGGTCTGATAGCTTCATTTTCCAAGATAGTACTAATATATGGCAAATCTTCTCCTGTGACTACTACTATCCTTCGGCTATCTGCCTGCGCTAGAAAATCTTGTGAAGGCTTCTTCTCATAGAGACTTGTTATTAGGAGACGACCAACAAATCTTCCGCCAAAAACATTTGCGACAGAGTCTAATTTGTAGAGTGTGCTGGTATCGAATGCCTCCGATTCACCTGTCTTACACTCGGCTATTATTAGTTGCGCCTTATAAATCATAGAAACGTCAAGTTCGTTTTTACTATTTCCTTCGACAACTTTCTGATTCCACTGGCAATCCTGGAAAATGCCAAGCTTCTTAGCCTGATCCCATACATAAGCTTCAAGCCAAGCTCCATTTAAGAATTTATCTTGAAGATATGATAGGCGAAAAACAGTGTTATTCTGCTCATCTTGCCAACAGTCTTCTAATAGTCCTATCTGCTTGGCTTCAACAAGCAGCGTATAGATTTCGTCAGAAGCATTCTTGAGTGTGTACTCTTTTGTTTCAGCCTTACTAGGGCGTCCTCCTCCAACTTTTGCCATAACCTTTTTTAAGATTGCTGCATATCGCGGGTTTTGCCCTATATTTCGAGCGAAAGGAAGCCATTGAACTTCACTTTGTGAACGTCGATCTTCTAAGTCTCCAGGAATTAACTCACGATTATATGCAGTTGCGTACTGATCAACAGCGATACTAAAGATGCTCTCATCACCTCTTTGACCAGATAATGTGATGATACGGGCTTGGCTGGTATTAAGATACCAACATGTCTGTTGAGAGCTTTTAGCAACTTCATAAGCCGCTATACTCATAATTGTTGTTGCGGCTGTAATGTTAAATATCCACTCTGCTTTTGGATATTTTTGCAATGCCTGTTCACATTGCAACCTGATGTCATCAGGGGCAAAAGCATCTACACTTGGCGTATCTTCTACTGTGCAGTTTGGTAGTATCTTGTTTATGGCATTTTTCAGCTTTGGAAAATCGGGATGGCTCTCTTTGGAACAGACAGCAACGACGACCTGTGGTTGCTGATGTATTACTGTAAGAATATTAGGTATTGCTGCCCGACCACCAACCAGAATAAGTTGAGCTTTTGTAACATTATCCATTGTATTACCCCTTTTCTATACTCTATTTCTCTCCAATATTTGTAAACCTTCCATACCCCGCGTTTGTCTTGGCTCCCACACCATATTGCTGTATAGCCTCCCTCAACCATTGTAGTGCTTGTTTCACATCATCTATATGCTGGCTATCCGCTTGTCGGCGTGGGGCGAGGGCGAAGACAAAAGTGGTTTTTTCGACGGCCAGGAAGGTGACGGGATTGGGATCCTGGTCGTTGGTGGGTGGTCTTGTTCCATCGTAATACTTAGGGTAGTGAGGATTCATAATGTCGAGTGTTATGGGCGCATGACCATTGAGTGGCATAGCATCAAAGAAAACGACTGATCCTGCTTGTTTCTGTGAGCCGAAGATGCGCAGGAGTTTGTCGGCATCAGTTTCGATTTGCTTACTTGGCCCTTTTGTCCCGTCTTCTTTGTCGATATACATAGCTTTATCTTCAAGCGCGGCATACATGCGTACTAGTCCCTTGAGGGCGCTACCCGGAATAAAAGGAAAGCCGTAGATGTGGTGCAATGTCATGTCTGTTTCCAAAACGCTTTCACCACCCAAGCCAACCACCATGCGCCAGTCTGTTTCTGCCCGCAGATGAGTAGCGCCAGCTGTTTTTGTAACCTGTTCCCAGCGATCATAAGCCGCTTTTGCTAGCCGGAGGTCGATGCATTGGTTAGGGTTGAGGCTGCGTAACCAATCGGGTTTATTCTTGCTCTCAAAGATGATATCCTGCCGAACGTACTTATCCAGTATGAGGCCAAGATTCTTACATGATTTCCCTTGCCTGAGCCATATACGCTCCGTGTCTTCGGGAAGAAAGTATTGACTACCCATGCTATTCTCCTTTGAGTTCGGCTTCGGCAAAACGACGCAGCCAGTTGCCAAAGGCTAGACATTCAGTAGTAGCACGGCGATAATCGGCACTACTTGTGTTAGGGTCTGTGATCCATCTGAGCAGACCATCATAGCCATTTTTCATCACACTGCTATTGGCAACTCTAAAATGGTCGGTATTCTGCATCCAGTCTGTTAGATGCATCAGTAGATGATAGTGAGGCTTCTTCTCGTCATTTTTGCCTTTGGCTTTGGCTTTGAAGAAGCCGAGCGTCTGGCCCAAACCATTGATCTGAATCATGGCGTTGAGTCCACGCGCTAGAGAACGATACTCTTTCTCTAGAGCATCGTTACCTTTTATAGACATTACATCATCCCAGGCTTGTTTGGCGCGTTCTTGCTCAATATTCTGACGGGTGCGCCCCTGCTTTTGTACGTCTTCTGCCATATATTTCTCCTATTTCGTCCTGCTTTGCTGGATATCTCTACTTGATTACGTTGCCCCAACGCAGGCGCACAAGGCCACGGCCCACCGTTTCGTCGCCGCCAAGCTGTAAATAGCTTGTATCAAGAGCTTGCATCGTACTCAATACCTCTTTGGCTGATATATCTTTGTCTTTTTTGCGCCCACTCGTAGCATATATTGGGACATACATCAGGGTATCCGTTGGAAGATGCTCCTCAGTCCAGAGTGCGCCATTTTCAACGGTTTTCGTGTCGCGGTTGATACGCACACGGGTGATGACCTCGGTGGCGTAGAGTGCGAAATCGCGGAAAACATCGTCAGGCAGAATGATCAACGAATTTTTGAGTTTGTTGGCCCAATAGTCACCACCCAGAGCAGGAAGTGCATTTGTGACCAACCAATTAGCGATACTATCGACGGCTTGGGCTTGTTCTACATTTGCTTCGTAGCTGAACTCTTCCAGGACAATAGCTTTGTTGGAGTGAACCTCGCTTTTTGTGGTGACGAGTGCTGTGTTCTCGTCTGCTGGCCGCGTAGGTACTGTCCAGGGTAAAGCTTTTTCTACTCGTTCGATATCACGTTTGAAGCGGCTCAAAACGTCATAAGATGTTGTATAGGCAAAGACGCCATTGAGTGATCGCACGGGGAAAAGCAAAATACGCGCATCTCCAGCAATCAATGCACCAGCATGGTCGTCGCGGGTTGATTCATTCTTATCCTGTGGCGTTGTCTCTGTACCGTTACTCTTTTTCTTGACAGGTGTTGAGGGACCAAACAAGATATCTACTTCTGTTTGAGTAAGCTTGTCCGCGTCGAGCGCATCTTCTGCTGTTGCACGAAGCTTGCCTTTAATGCCACTACCTTGTATCATCGGATACTGAGTGGTACGCTCACGCTGGATGGGAAGATCAATGCTGCTCAAGCCGGAGCCTGTGCCTGCGTGCAGCGGCGTTTCAACGTAAAGGTAGAGCATACTTGTTGCTGTAATCATTGTTTCCAGTTTCCTCCAAATGTGATACCGTAGCCAATTTCTGCACCGTGTTCTGTCAATGGCTGCTCCATATGAACAGCTTCATCAAAATAGTAAATGGTTCCTGCTGGCACACAGCGATGAATAATTTTGTTTGTGCCGCCTGCATGTTTTGGATCCAGTAGCCAGCCGCCAATTGGTTGATAGCGATTGATAGCTACTGCGACCGGTTTTCG
This sequence comes from Chloroflexota bacterium, assembly GCA_021828635.1. The sequence continues at coordinate 13,133 of JAJZEJ010000268.1, read as the reverse complement.
TTCGGGCTGTACATTACTCCAGTTGGAAGGTTGCCATCCCTTAGATAGGACAGCAGGTGTTGCCAGATAGAGCATATTGTACGTCTGTTGCACCGTAGCCTGATCTTCAGAAGTTGTACCAATAACTTCAAATTGAGCCGCACGTCGCTCCCCACCGAGGATCATCCACCCGTTGTCTGGCAAATGTATTTCCTTTTGGGTATCTCCATCGTTAATAAATTGCCAGCCATTAGATGTTGTAACCAGACGAATATCAACAACGAAGCCGTAGATGTAGTCTGATTTGTATTGATGATTCATGCGTATCATCTCTATCTGATAAAGCAACCCTTCTTCAGTGGTTTTTGTGCGATTGTTCATGCCAATGCCCAGGCGTGATTCACGTACAAAAATATCGTTATCGCTGATGACCTCTGTCTCCTCATCCTGATCTTGCTTCTCAGTGCGCAAAAACTTGTCGGGCATGACCTGTTCTGGCGTATTGAGTATGCGTTGCAATACTTGCTCAGTTAGCCAGCCTCTCATTGGTTCTACTTTGCCATCCGGGGTATCTAGTTTTGGTTTAGGGTACAGCAAGCGCATGTCAGAGGGAAGGTTGGTATGTACGTTTTTGTCCCCTGGTTGTTTTGGAGTCAGAATAGCCTGTCGTTTTTTCCCGTCATCTTCCTCTAAGATATGAACTGGCATGGGGAAGATGCGCTCTATGTGTTTTTTGTCATCAGCTTTTTCGTAGCGCCCCAATGACAAACCAGTGATACGGAAACGGCCATAACCTTTAGTGTCGCCTATCAGTGCTGTAAGCTTATAATCTTCAAATGCCTCAGCGATGGTTTTCCCAGCAGACCAGTGAGCTGCGATAGTTGCACGCACGGCTCCTTGTAAGGTTTCCGGCGTTGGTGGAAAGATGCTCTCGGCAAAATTATTCTCGCCAGCATCGAAAGGGCGACCTGTACGGAACAGAAGTGGCTCTACAGGTTCAATAAACAGGCGCATTACTCTTGCTCCTTTCGGGTCAGAAAATTCATGACTAGTAACCAGCCAAGCACTTCAACTAACCCGTATCTCCGCTGAGTGCTGTGTAATTCTGCCGATTTTGTCTCTTTGTGTTCTTTATCAGGATGGTTTTTCTGGTATTCTTTATCTGCCGTCACATCCATTGCATTTGCCAACTCTACAATATAGTGCGCTTGCAACGCCGCATCTTCTTTAGAAAAGGGTTTCTGTTTGTTAGTGTTAGTTTGGCGGATGAGTACTCGTTTAATCTCGCTTGCTTGTGCCTCTTTTGTTAAGAAGCCAGTCAGTGTAGCAGCCTCTTCTAGTAATGTATAGACACACTTAGGTGAGAGTAAGTCGTTTTTGAACAGGTCATAGAACTTGCTGAATAGCTTGGTAGGTTGTGTATCTGCCGTAAGACCATCGTAATGCCACTTACATCCTACCTGCGTTTGCTCGCCAGAGCGGCGCAAAATTCTCACGACTAGAGCGTTGCGCCCATAGTGTTTCTTTGCGCGTTCTTCTGCTTCTTTCGACATACGACGTACATAGGAGAGCGAGGTATAGTGGTGAGCAATGGCAATGCCAACACTGGCTGTGACTGTAACTTCGCTTCTTCTTTCTGGGTTGATCGCTTGAATAACCTCATCATGATATTGTTGTTGCAACTGATCGACCAGATTGAGAACAGTTAATGCCTCACCATCACCTGCGAAATCTCTTGCGAGAGGAGCAAGCGCGAAAACATCGTCGCCACCGGCATAGATCAGTCGGCCTGGGTATTTCTCTTCGACCAGTCTGAGTGCGTGTTCGCATGAGAACTTTGACAACGCCCCACTAATCTTCTTATGTTCATCTTCGCCTACAACTTTGCCAAGCAACGTTCCCATCTTGTCGCCATCCATCTGTATCATGGCGTAATAGGGTGTCGGATGGCTGATCGGCAATCTAGCAGTTTCCCTAAGTAGGTCTTTGAGTGCTGCTAGTCCTCGCCTAGCACGATCATCGGAGTGCTGGACTGCAATCGCATAGTCTTTTTCTAGCCGTTGTCGGGTAAAAGTTTCTGGAAAGTAGCAATCGCCATCACGCCTTAATAGCTCAAGTTTTATATGTCTCTCTTCAGCTTTTGTTTTAAGGTATGGAATTGCTTCTGGACTCATTTTACCCAAAGAACCTTTGGTTGCTTCAAACCAGTTATTGAGGACAACTCTATTTATATCTTGTTCATGTTGTAATAACCGCTCAACGAATGAGGCAGTAGCGACTGAACTGGTAGAGGGGAAGATAGCACTAAGTCTCTCTGTAACCTCTTCTTCGTTTTCCTGAGTAGATGATTGTTGTGTTAATTTCGACTTGAGTATAGAGGTGTGATATGCAAAACGCTTGATCGTATCGATTGCGTCTAGACGTTCTTCTCCTCTGATGTTTATCTCGGTAGTGAGGCGAGTCTTGCTAAGCTCGCCAGCTAGCTGCTGCCAAAATTCGCGTGGAAGCTGATTGCCGTGCAGAGCTTCACGCTCCCCAGAAATCGTGCTTTTCTCTCCTGGCTCAGCAAGTGGAAAAGGTGTTTTCTCTGAGATATGGTCAGAAATTGCCTTGTCTGAATAGGTTGCGCTATGCCGCGATTGTTTACGCGCTGCTAATGCCTCCTGAGTGCGAGAGAGCCATGCACTATATTCAGCATCATTGCCTTCTGCGATAGCCCAGAATATCTCGAAAAAGGTAGCTGCATTTGTTTGTCGTTCCCACATATCCCAGAGATCACCGTGTTTGTTAGCACCCGTATAGCGATGGATAATTTTCCACCATACATCATCACGAATTTTATACCAGCAATTCTTAATAGCCTGTTCGCTTTTCTCTGCTGCTTCTGTGGCCTGTCCCAGATCATCAAAAATAGCAATGTATTTGTTAGGTAGATCGGGAATTGTCCCTTTTATAATTCTATCTGCCGGAAAAACAAGGGTACCCTGTATATCTTCCATCCCTGCTTCCATCAGCAGCGAGAGCAGGTAGCTACCGAGCCAGAGGTCGCGGGTTTTGCGGGCTTGGGCGATAAAGGACTGCACCGGCCCAAGAGAGAAGAGCAACATGTATTGTGTCATAGCGCCACCTCTATGCTCTTGTCGAAAGAATTTAGCCAATCAGCGACAACATCATCATAATCTTCCATGTAAATGTCTCTGTAAAATGTCTTGAATAGTACAGCAACTCCAACATATTTGTTGCCTTGTAATTGCGTAATCCGCAATAATAATGGCGATGCACGCCTAGCATTCGTAACATCTTTTAATGGTAAACCGAAAATAGCCCGATCTTCTAACGGCTTAATATCGCTGCGATACCACTGCAAATCTGCGCCGATAGCTTTCATGGCATCATCTATCCTATCCCAGGGATGGCCCCGATCTTGCAGTATCCAGATACGACAGGTTTCTTTGGCGAGGGCGTCAAAATGAGCCTCGTGTACTGGTCGTTGCCCATTCTCAGGTTTGATAACGGTGCGTGCCATTGCGATGCCGCGCTCAAGGTGTTGCTTGAGTGCTGCTACATCAGCTATTGGTCTGAATGAGAAGTCGGTAGCAGCATTGCTGAATGTTTTTTGTGCAGGTTGAGTGATTTGAGCAGATAAGCTACCAGCACAACGACGGGAACGTGAGCCAACACCGCCCAGGTTAGTCAATAGCCAGAATGCGGCGGTGGCCTGCTGAAGCCCTGCCTCTTCGGTGCCTCGTGTTGATAGCTCAAGGTTGAACGAGGTAGACGGTGGAAAATAGCGGCGTGCTGGTTTGAGGTTTCGTCCTGCTTTTCCGCTTTGTGCCATTGTCCAGAGCAGGTAGCCTTTGCCAGTTGCCTGCCATTTACCGTCAACGTTTTCGCTAATGCGCTCAGTAAACTTTCGCGGTGTACCTTTGACGTTGGATAGGTGGATAGCGACGGCTGAGCCGTGATCGGTTGTGCCAAAAACATCGGCCTCAAAGTTTTTTACTTGTTTGAGTCCCTCGGCATCGGTGCCGACAATGCCACCAGCTAGAGCGCGATACCAGTAGCGCATCTCGCCACGAAACGATGGCACGCGAAGTTCGGCTGTTTCCTGGTTCGCTCCTGCCATAAATAGCGGTGTGACCGTTTGTACGTTGAATTGAATTGTTTGCATCCACGCACACCTTTCTTCCTTCTGCTTGTCCAGTATTGCAATAGTATCATGCTCTGTAAGTTATGACAACCAAACCATTTATGAGTTTTTTCATGAACGCTTATGATTATTTTTTCTGAACAATAGGGTATCCTTCATTCCTCGCGGAAGTATCCGGCGAACCTGAAGCGCATGGAACGGTAATCACGGAAAGGGTCGTCGGGCCATACTTCACGGCAGAGGGCGAGCGGTTTGTTGGTATGGCTGCTGACCGTCGAAAGCGCGATGTTGAGTTCCTGGGCCACCTGTTGCGGGTCCAGACCACGCGCGAAGGCTTGTAGCACTTCACGTTGACGTAAGGTCAGCTGGTCTACAACTTGCTTGCATTTGGCCCGTTCGTCGGCTTCCCGCTGACTATTGGCACTGCGAATGAGTGTGCTGGCCTCGCCCTGACCATCTTGCAGGGATTTTTTGAGCAGAGGCTGGCTCAGACGGGCAAAAGGTACCTCGATCAGATGCACACCATCCTCTGGCTTCACATGCATTATTGCTCCATGTTGGGCGCGTTCGCGTACTGCTTCGGGCGTGTAGAGGTGCCAGAGACGATCAGGCGGGTCGAAGTTGAGTATGGCAGCAGAGAATGAGAGAAAAGAGATCAGCCTGCGACCACCACTGATCAGAAAGTGGATGGGATGATGTTGCTGCTTCAATTCTCTCAGCAATCTATCCATGTCGTTGAGTACGTTGTCGGCAGCCAGATCATCCATGATATCGGCGATAGGCCGGTCGTACCAAGCAAGAATGTGGCGACGCAGACGAATCGTGAGTTGGCGCTGCTGAAACTGGTAGCGGTCTCCCACAAACTCTGCACTGAGACGAGCGAAGGCTTCCTGTACGCCAGGATAGGCTGCCGGATGCACAACAATCACATCACTGATAGGAACAGAACGCTCTAGCAACAGGTCAAGAGCAACTGTCACGATCTGCGGTTGCCCACCCAAAGTCGCTAGCAGGATGCACGGTGTGTCTGTCTGAGCCACGGCCTGCCTCTCATTCTACTTATACAACGCTACAACGCACATACACCACAGAGGATATGACATCGAGCGGTGTCTGCCTCACATGCTACTCCTTTTTAAGTATAATCTCAGGTATTTACGATTGTCTATACCATAGGCAAAAAGTGCTATATCTGCTCTTAGTGTACGGCTGACACCATAGAGGGTAGATCAATCTAGCTACACAAGGCGTAGGAACTCAGGTTTTCCTTATAGAGAGATAAATGGATAAAAGGTGATATCTTTACGATTTGACATATCCCGATAGCTTCTTTGCGGACAGAGCAAGTAGGAGCTATGTTTACATGATCGCCAGCATGTTTCTTATAGCCATAGAATATACAAGGCTATCAAGACTATCAGTGCCAGGTGCTTACCTCCTTGAAGAGTGCGGACACCAACAGGGTACAGCGCGTGGCGATCTCTCTGGGAGTGGACGGTCTTCCCTGTTCAAGCCACCAGGTGATAGCCTCTACAAGCATTGTGGACACCAGGTCTGGCACCAACTCATCGGAGAACATGAGGATGGGCTGGTCTGCTGTAGGTGGCCTGACTGACCTATGCTCATGCCGATGTCCATGCGCTTTTACCAGGTCAGCCAGGGACGCACGCATCTTTCTCACAAACCAGGGGCTTCCCTTGCTACCAAGCAACGCTCGATAGAGTCGTTCGTAGTGCGCGATATGCTCGAAGAATGCCACCCAGCTCTCCGTAGGATGTTCTCGCCCCATATCTCCAACCGCGTTCAGTAGACCGCTCATGGCTTCCTCAAAGATTTGCTCTACCAGGTCATATTTATCCTGATACATACGATAGAATGCGGCCCGACTTACCATCGCACGCGCGGTCAATTCACCGATGGTGAGTGCGTCGAAGCCCCGCTCCTCGATCAGCGCAATAAATGCCTCCCGTAGCAGAGTCTTTGTGCGTCTCACTCGTAGATTGTCCACCGATTGAGTCATTTTACGCTCCTTGTCTCAAATGAGACACATTTTCCTGATTGGACCTTGTCTCTCTACGCCCGCCCGGCTACACTGAGAACCAGACACGAGTGTTCACTTGAGACAGTATGTCTCAAATTGGTCATTGTGTCAACAGATAAAACAAAAGAGTGGGTTTTTCTGAAAGGAGTAAGAGCTATGCATTCATTCGCACGTCGCCGCCACAATGCTACGGGCAAGGCGTCCGCGGTACCGGCCAAAGTGACAAAAGGGTTAATCCTTGACGGAGGTTGGCGCTACGACCTGACTGTCTGGTCCTGGGATACCTTTTTATTCCGTGGGCAGTGGCGCAAGCTGAGGCAGAGAACCGCTGATCTGGCCCAATTGCGACTCGGAGAGCAGGTGCTAGATGTGGGCTGTGGCACGGGAACGCTGGCGATGGAAGTGGCACGCCGTGTTGGCAGAGCAGGCCATGTTGTAGGAATTGATCCGAGTACAGAGCAGATTGCCCACGCCCGCTCGAAAGCTACCCGGCGCAACTTGCCCATCGATTTTCAGATCGGGGTCATTGAACAGATCGCCTTTCCCGATCAGACATTCGATGTGGTGTTCTCGACCTTGATGATGCATCATTTGCCTGCTCCCCTCAAACGTCAGGGACTCGCTGAAATTGCCCGCGTCCTCAAACCGGGGGGGCGTCTAGTCATTGCCGATTTTAAGCGTAAGAAAGAACGCCAGGGCCGGGCTGCGCGGTTTCACGCTGGGGGGAGCAGCACGCAAGATGTGGCCGCCCTCATCAAGGACGCAGGTTTCTCACAAGTGGAAACGGAGGAGACACCGCTCCTCCGCTTCTCAGCTTTTCCAGGTGCAGGCATAGTCTGCGCATACAAAAGCTAGCGTACATATGCTACCAATTGACCAGACACGTGTTGTGGCTAAGACGGCAATTTAAGCGTGTTTGGTCATTTTGCCTTTATCGGTCGCACTGGCATTGGCCCTGGCCTCAGTGCGATCACGCGCCATCTCCTCGACAGTCTTGACGGGTAAACGGGCTGCCCCTTCCGTTTTGCTCATCTTGACCCGTGTACCATTCTGGACCGCCGTTGTCAGGCGTGCCTGCGCCTGTGATATCTCTTGTTGATACTGCGGAAGCCATTGGGCTTGCGCAATCAGCATCTCATCCGTCATTTGCCAGACTTCTTCCGGGTTACAGATCGCGCCTACCAATGGGTCATGTAGCATCGCCTGTTTGAGCAAGGTTACATCACCATGCACCGCTGCCTCCATGCCCATCTGCTGCACACGAACACTCACCGAACAGGTCGCGGCACAGGCCAGCGGTAAATTGCCCACGACGGGCATATTGATACCATTTTTATCGACGTAGCCAGGAATTTCGATCACACAACCATCAGGCAGATTAGGAATGTGCTGCTGATTGATGACATTGAAGTGGCCCCGGTAGACACGGCCTGTTTCTAGCGCCTCGATAATATAGGAGCCATGTTCTTCACTGCGTTTTTCGGGACGAATGGGTTGTGGTTCCTCTTTGAGCCAGTTGGGAAAATCGGTCTCGAACCAGTTACGTCCTTCGGTACAGACGCGCAGATAACCGCCCGTTTCACCGTTAATCCAGCTAGAGAGATCAATCCATTGCGCAATCTCATCTGTACGTTTGCGGTACCAGGGCAGATATTCGCTTAGATGACCATTGGACTCTGTGCTATAGTAGCCGAAGCGGCGCAACACGTCGATGCGTACCTTTTCCGTGTGTCGATAGGTGGGATGAGCTTCAAAGAGTTCCAATAGGCGCGGCAGCATATCCATCCCACGCCACTGAACTTTGATAAACCAGGTCTGATGATTAATGCCAGCCGCGACTACGTCTACCTCGCGGCGGTGCAACTGCTCATCCTCTGCCAGCAAGCCCTCTTTTTTGGCCCATAACTCAATACAATGCGTGATCTGCCAGTGCGCCCCCTGCACCCCATGACACAGACCAATAGTATGCACACCACCATACTGGTTGCACGCCCAGACATTCATAGCCATCGGGTTAGAATAGTTGAGGAACAGTGCATCAGGCTTTGCCACCTCGCGGATATCCCGACAAAAATCCAGCAGAGCAGGAATAGTGCGCTGGGCGTACATGATGCCACCGGCGCATAGAGTATCGCCAACGCATTGATCGACGCCATATTTGAGGGGAATATCGATGTCTGTTTGAAAAGCTGCCAGACCACCCTGGCGAATGGTGCTGATAACATAATCGCTGTCCGCGATAGCCGCACGCCGCTCCAGCGTTGCGGTGATGGTTGCGGGTAGGTGGCTAGCGGCAATCTCGCGCTGACAGAGTTGTGTTACCATGTCAAGGTTACGTTCAGAAATGTCGGTAAAGGCAAACGTGGTATCGGCAAGTTCTGGTACGGCTAAAATATCGCGTAGTAGTGTGCGTGTGAACCCTATTGAACCGGCTCCAACCATCGCAATCTTAATCGTCATGCATCTCTTCCTTTTACATCTTTTACCCATCGGTATAAAAAAAGTGTAACCGCAAAAAAGGCATGTGTCAATGATTGACCGCTTCCAGTAGCTTGACAAAGCAGAGTAGTGTTGGTTACGCTAGGGACATATATCGTCCGTATGCGATGACCAACGCTGGTCATGTGTCCTCTGTGCTTTGCAGTGTAAGCAAGGAAAGAAGCATGATACGCACCACATTATGCGACATCTACGAGATTGACGCACCTATTTTTGCCTTCAGTCATAGTCCAAAGGTCATTGCCGCAGTCAGCAAAGCGGGCGGCTTTGGCGTGCTGGGAGCCGTCGGTATGGAACCGGAGCAACTCGATCAAGCCTTGCGGATGCTCACCAGAGAGTGTGCGGGTAAGTCCTTTGGCATTGACCTGATTATTCCAGAGCAGTATGTTGGGCGTGAGGAGGGTGGCTTTGCGCTCGAAGAACTTCAACGACGTATCCCACAGGGACACCGTGATTTCCTCGACAAACTGCTGGAGGACTATCATGTTCCCAAGCGGTCGGCTCCTGCTACCCTCGTTTCCAGAGCGGGCATAGGTTTTTCGGAGAAACGCGGCAAACAACTAGTCGATATTGCCCTTGCCTATCCCGTGAAGCTGATCGTCAATGCGCTGGGTGTCCCTCCGACCTACATCATCGAACGCGCTCATCAGCAAGGTGTGCGTGTCGGTGCGCTGGTTGGCGCGGTGAAACATGCACTGCGCCAGAAGGAAGCTGGTGTAGACCTCATTATTGCTCAGGGTTTTGAGGCGGGCGGCCACACCGGCGAGATTGCCACGATGGTGCTGACGCCGCAGGTGGTGGATGCCGTCGCTCCCATACCCGTCGTCACTGCTGGTGGCGTTGCCAGCGGACGGCAAATGGCGGCGGCGCTGGCGCTGGGCGCTCAGGGCGTCTGGACCGGTTCGGTCTGGCTGATGACCGAGGAGGCCGAGACGCATCCGGTGGTGAAAGAGAAGTTTCTACATGCCACATCCAGCGATACGTTGCGCTCGCGTGCCTCCACCGGCAAACCCGCGCGACAACTCCGCTCGGCCTGGACCGATGCGTGGGAAGACCCGGCCAATCCCAAACCTCTGCCGATGCCACTGCATGGTCTGCTGACAATGGATGCGCAACAAAGCATTCAGCAAGACGCCCTACAGGGAGGCGAAGGCGGTAAAACGTTGATCAATTACTATGTGGGGCAATCTGTCGGGATGCTCAATCAGGTGCGTCCGGCAGCAGAGGTATATCAGACCATGAAAGATGAGTGTGCTGCGGTTTTTAAGCGTCTGGCTCAGGGATAAACGAGAGGAGAAAAATATATGGCAGATGCTACCGAGTATAAGAAACCGATTCCCATGCCTGATGAAGCCTCGCAGCCGTTTTTTGAGGGGGCCAGACAACACAAGCTTATGATCCAACGTTGTTTAGCCTGTGGAACCGCGCACTGGCCCGTGAAGTCGCGCTGTCCAGTTTGCTGGAGCGCGGATATAACCTGGGTGCGGGCAAGCGGTAAGGCAACGCTGTACACCTTCGCGTTGATGCACCAGGTCTATCATCCAGGGTTTGCTACTGAGATACCCTATAATGTCGCCGAGGTAGACCTGGAGGAAGGTCCGCGCATCATCAGTACTATTGTTGGCTGCCCCAATGCCAACTTGCGCATTGGCATGTCCCTGGAAGTGACCTTTGAAGACATCACCGATGTGGTTTCTTTACCGAAATTTCGGCCTACCAAAACGATTTGAGGGGAGACATAATTTGGCAAACTATCAGTACGTTCTCTATGAGAAAAAAGGCCACATTGCTTATGTGACGATCAACCGGCCAGAGGTGATGAATGCGTTACATAGCGATGCGAATAGCGAACTGAGCGAGGTCTTCACCGACTTCAAAGACGATGATAACGCCTGGATCGCCATCTTGACAGGCGCGGGCGAGCGAGCATTTTCCGCCGGTAATGACCTCAAGGCGACTGCCGCAGCAACCGCACGAGGTGAGAGCATGGTTGCTCAGGCTCCAGCTAACCGGCCTATCTACTTCGGTGGAGTGATCGGCTTGCAATGCTACAAACCCATTATTGCCGCCGTCAATGGTGTCGCCGCCGGTGGGGGCTTTGAAATCGCGCTGGCCTGTGATCTCATCATCGCGTCTGAACAGGCACGTTTCGCTCTGCCTGAGCCACGGGTAGGTCTGATGGCCGCAGCGGGTGGTATGCACCGTTTGCCGCAGCAGCTCCCACTCAAAGTAGCAATGGGTTTGTTGCTGACCGGTAAATGGCTCTCGGCGCAGGAGGCCGCTCGCTTAGGGTTGGTCAATGAGGTGGTTCCTGCTGAGCAACTCATAGCGACGGCTGAACGCTGGGCCAACGAAATCCTGGAGTGTTCACCTCTTAGCGTGCGGCTCACCAAAGATTCGGTCATGGCTGGCCTTGCCCTACCTGTTGAGGAAGCGATGACAGCCGACCGCGAACGCCTGCGCATCCTGTTCGCCTCACAGGACTTCCGTGAAGGTCCACGCGCCTTCGCGGAGAAACGCAAACCACACTGGACCGGCAAGTAGGGGCCGATGTATCGCGCCCGCGAATGGTGGTCGAAGAGAGAAGAGCAAAAAAAACCTATGAGTATTAAAGGAACGTGCGCGATTGCGGGTTTAGGCGTCACGCCAATGGGCAAAATCTATGGGCGCAGTGCCACCGATTTCGCGCTTGAGGCAGTCGAGCTAGCACTACATGATGCCGGTCTCAAGAAAGATGACGTGGATGGCCTACTCATCAACGCCAATCTGTCCCGTGAGATGCATCCTCAGCTTCAGCAAGCATTGGGGCTGGAAAATCTATCGTTACTCAATGCCATGAACGCCTATGGATCGACGGCAGGCACGATGATTCAGTATGCTTCGATGGCGATTGAGCATGGGCTGGCTAGCGTCGTGGTGCTGGTGTATGCCGATGACCCGCTCAAACCTGCTAAGAGTGCTGGTGATGTCTACGGTGGTGCAAGCTACCGCACGATGACTGGCATGGCTGGGCTTTCGGCGGCTTACGGTTCTTATGGGGTCAATCTTGGTTATGCGCTGGCGACACGTCGGCATATGCACCTGTTTGGCACTACCAGTGAACAGCTAGGAGCGATTGCCATTGCGCAACGCACATGGGCGCAGATGAATCCCTGGGCGCAAATGCGCAACCTCTTGACGATGCAGGACTATCTGAACTCGCGCTACATCGTCGAGCCGCTCCATCTGTTCGATTGCTGCCTCGTCTCCAACGGCGGCATAGCAGTGGTTATTACCTCGGCTGAACGGGCGAGAAGTTTGAGGCAAGCGCCGGTGTATGTTTTGGGTCTGGGACAGGCATCCCCTGGCGGTATTGGACGCGCGGACCGTGAGCCGGGTATCTACACAGGCGCGAAGCAGTCGGGCGAGATTGCGCTACGCATGGCGGGTTCCCAATTGAAGGATATTGACATCTGTGAACTCTACGACTGCTATACCTACACTGTGCTGGTCACGCTGGAGGATTACGGTTTTTGTGCCAAAGGCGAGGGTGGTGCTTTTGTGGAGGATGGCAAGCTCGGCCCAGGTGGATCACTGCCAACCAATACTGGCGGCGGAGAACTCTCGGCCTACTATATGTGGGGCTTCACGCCGCTCTCCGAGGCCATTGTGCAGGCACGCGGCCAGGGTGGCGAACGCCAGGTTGAGAAAAATGACCTGCTTCTGGTCAGTGGCAATGGTGGCATTCTTAATTATCATTCAACAACGATTTTGAGTAAGCACCAGAACTGATAGTCATTCATCAGGCAAAGCAGCTAAGGCAGCAGCAAATCTCGCCCGAATTTCCTCTCCATACCGGAGAGCCTGGGCGAGATCGCCGCGCTTGAGTGCCGCGAGGATAGCCTGATCTTGCTCTAGCATCTCCTGAGAGGTAAAATCGGGCATACACACTATCACGAGACGCTCGATTAAGCCGAAACGGTCGGCGATCAAGCGGCCTAGCTCACGATTGCCCGAAGCGGTCACGACAATGCCATGAAATTTCGTACTGGCGAGGAAGGCTGTACGGACATCTCCTTGCTCCAATGCTCTTGCCTGCTTAACGAGGGCATCTTCCATCGCGGCGAGTTCGGCTGGCCCCACATTCGGCAGACCCCAACTATAGCCCGTTTGCCAGAGAACTCGCTGGACAGCCACGAGTTCACGCATGGTTGCAAGATGCAATGGTACAACGCGCTTGAGCCGGTTTGGTTCAATCTCAACCAACCCCTGGCCAGCGAGTTGCACTAAAGCCTCACGGACCGGCGTGGGACTCAGGCCGAGCTGAGCGGCCAACTCCACTTCCTTGAGTAGCTCGCCCGGTCTAAGCCTGCCCATGATAATTTCATTGCGCAGATGTTCCACAGTCGCCTCGCGCAAAGTCGAGGGCGTCTGGAGGCGGGCCACACCCATACAGGTCGCTGCCTTTTTTATAAAACTACAATA
>JAJZEJ010000104.1 GCA_021828635.1 Chloroflexota bacterium | reverse complement strand
CAAGATCAGTATCACCCGCGTAACGAAGAATACTCTCAATACAGCGACGTGTCTGCTCAAGCGTGTTGTGAGCGAGCAGGTTGACTGAGAAGGTGCAGCGATCAGCCTCATATAAGAGAGATGGGAGTTCGCGCACAGTGTGGTAGACGGTGCCATCGACATCGATACTGGGTAAAATCACCAGGTGCGCTCCCCGTGGATTGTCTTTGATGACGTAACCAGCATCCTCGATCTGCTGTTTCAAGACATCCGCACGCTCATATTGTCCACGACGACGCAGCAGATCACGTTCGTGCGAAAGTGCCAGAATCTCGGTGGGGATACTCTGACTATAGGGATGATTTGGGCGAGTTGTCATACACGTAACCTTCTTTCCTACACTAATACACCGTCCATATTGTATCATCCTGCTACCAATCTGGGGTGCGAGACCATCGCAATAAGAGGTCAGCAACTCCTTCTAATACCGGAGATAGGCTGTTTGGAGAGCATTGGGAGATCAACCTTTCCTGCTAATAGCACCAATCGTCTCTAAACTATTATATCATAACTGAGATGGGTTAACCTTTGCGTTTATTCTGCTCTTCGGCAAGCTCTTTCACGCGCTGAACCTGATCTTTATGACAGATAACAGTCATATCGTGCATCTCAACAACGACGATGTCTTCCAGGCCGATAGTATAGACTTGCCGCTCTGTAGTGTTGTACACGACTAGATTTTGACTGCCCAATCCCCGATGATGCCCGACAGAGCGTATACCCTGCTCATCAGAAGGGAAGAGTGCGCCATACTGCTCCCAGTTTCCTACGTCATTCCAACCAAGATCGGCAGGGATAACGACCAGATTATGCGTCTTTTCCAGGATGCCGTAGTCAATCGAGATCGATTGCAAACTGGGCCAGATTTCATCAAGGATGGCCTGCTCATTCTGCGTACCATTGGCTTGTACGATAGCGTCAATCTTGCGGGCAACCTCTGGCAGATGTTCTCGGAACTCAGCCAGGATGGTTTCGGCCTTCCAAATGAAAATACCGGCATTCCATACATAGTGGCCGTCACGCAAATAAGTTTGAGCCGTTGTTATATCGGGCTTTTCAACGAATTTTTCGGCGTAGAATGCTTGATGGCCGTGTCCCTCACCAGCTTCGTCAGCGAAGCGAATATAGCCATAGCCGGTCTCCGGCGCGGTTGGCTTGATACCGATGGTGACGAGACGCCCCTGCTCGGCCAACTCAACGGCCAGTTGGAGGGTTTGTAGCAGGCCATCGATATGGGTGATAACAGCATCAGCACTGAATGCGGCCATAATGCCTTGTTGGTCAGTTTTGGCAATCGCGGCGGCAGCCCAGGCGATAGCGGGACCAGAACTGCGTCCCATCGGCTCGGTGAGCAGGTGGGTCATAGGTACCTGGGGCAGATGCTCATGAACTAGCGCGGCCATCTTGCGACCAGTAACGACCCATGAACGCTCGGCAGGAACGAGCGGTGCGGTTCGGGCCAGCGTCTCCTGAATCATGCTGCGACCACTGGGAAGAGGCAGAAATTGTTTAGGGAATTGGGGGGTACTCAAAGGCCACAGACGTGTCCCACTACCACCTGCTAGAATAACGGCATGTAAATGTTTCATGTTTACTTTGCTCCTCATTCTCTTTCTCTCTGCTTGAACCCGTTTTAGTATATGTATGGTAGCATGAGAGCGCGAGCAATACATTGTTATAATAAGAGGATTGTATAGAGCTTTTGTCCTGCTGTCAAATCCTTACTGGAAAAAGTGAGAATGTTCATAGTAAGCCGGAGAGGACGATGGTACTATCGCATAGCAGACTAGTCATAATTCCCTATGTATGGTATCCTTGATGAACGGTAAGAATGTGTCTAAAGAGGTTTATTTATAAGACTACATAGTAGTGCGATAGACAAAAGCTATTGATCAACGTGAATCTATAAGAGTGAGGCCGTGCAGAACGAAGGAAATCAACCACCGCAGCCGCCACACAGGCCATCGGGACAACTCAAGCCACCAGAGTACTATGGCTGGCAGTATGACCAGGACTATCCTGATGCCTCACAGCAGCAGGATCCTCATAATGTGCCACCACCACAGCCACCACCACAACCACCACAAACGTTCTATGGTCCTCCTGTGTCACGCCAGGAGCGCCGCTCTGCCGAGTTTCAGGCACGTTCTCAGGAACCGTTGACCGATATGGGAACGACGCTCGGCTATGGGCAAGGCATGGAGTATCAATACTTTGATGCCCCACAGCCATCGCAGCCAATGGAGAAAATGCGTCAGGAGCGGCTCCAGCACTTACGTGAGAATATAATGCGTCATCAGCAGCGACGTATGAGCAACGTTTCGGATATATTGCCGTGGAAAGGCAAAGAGGCAAGGCAGAACGCGGCTGTACCACCACTACCCAATCCAAAGAAGACAAATCGACCTGGTGGCTCTTCGCAACCCTTGCGTGAGCCTATTCAGCAGATGTCACCCTTGCTGGGGCCACAAGAGATTTCACCGGTGCGCTCCTCAACGCTACCCCCGTCTAAGATGCGCCCAATAGTAGCACAGGCCGGTATGCAACCAGCTTCCGTGCCTGCACAAGATACCGGTATGATTCAGCGCGTGCGCATTGGCAGAGCGGCTATGATTCTGACCGGAGCTTTTATTGCCAGTCGTGTATTGGGATTGTTGCGTACCTCAATGTTTGCAGCCGTGTTTGGTACCAGTAACATCTCGGATGCCTACCTGCAAGCGTTTCTCATCCCCGAACTTATCTTTAACATTATCGCGGGTGGGGCGTTGAGTTCGGCCTTCATTCCGGCTTTTGTGGGCGAGAAAGATGAGAACACGGCTTGGCGTCTTGCCAGTTCTGCTCTGAATCTAGCGATTGCGATTATGATGGTGCTAGCTACATTGGCGATCATCTTTGCGCCTTATCTGGTACCGCTGTTTAATCCGGCTGTCGATATTCATAGCGCCCAGGATTTAGCCGTGCATCAGCAAGAGGTAAATCTGATTATCCAACTGACGCGCATTATGCTGTTGCAGTCCATCGCACTGGGTGGTAGTGTTATCATCACGTCTGTGTTGCAGGCCAAACAGAATTTCATGTTGCCTGCTCTGGGTACCGTACTCTACAACGTGGGTATCATTGTTGGGTTAATACCCGGCTTGTTTCTGCTATTCCATAGTCCTGTGCAAAATGGACATCATGGTCTTAGCCCCTCTTCACAGATATTCGCCATCTATTGTGTGACCTGGGGTGTTGTGCTTGGTGCGATTCTGCAAGTGGTCATTCAGATTCCCGGCCTGTGGAAGGTGCGCATGCACTATAAATTCTTGTTCGACTGGCGTAATCCCACCATTATACAGGTTGGACGGCAGATGGTCCCGCGTATTATCAATGCTGCTATGCTCTACTTCTCGATCTTTGTTGATCGCGGCTTGATTGGTTTACTGGCTGGTGTTGCAGGCACAGCGGGAACGGATGGCTTGATTACACAGTATCAGCAGGCGTTGCAACTCGTATTATTGCCATTAAGCATCTTTGGTATGGCAATTTCGACCGCGGCTTTCCCCACGCTGGCTGAAAATGTGACGAAGGGGCGTTTTGATCGTGTGCGTAGCACCGTGTTGGAAACGTTGCGTAGCATTCTCTTTATGTCGATACCCTCCAGTGTAGGTCTGATCGTACTCGCGTTGCCTATTATACAGGTGTTGTTTGAGCATGGCGCGTTTAACCTGCAAGATGCCAGAGCAACGGCGATACCTTTAGCATGTTTTTCCATTGGCCTCATGGGCCTGGCTGCGGTAGAAATTCTGACACGCTCATTTTATGCCTTCCGTGATAGTAGAACGCCAGTGATTATCAGCGTGGGTCAGTTTATTCTTAAAATCGCGCTCAGCTTGGTATTGATCGACTTGGCCTACTTCTGGGGGCCGCAATGGGGTTTGGGTGTGCTAGCCTTCTCGACCTCAGTGGCGGCTATTCTAGAAGCGTTTGTCCTGTTCTGGATTTTACGTGATCGAATTGGCGATATTCAGCTTCGCCCTATTGGTATCTTCATTGGGCGTGTTTTGCTTGCAGCGGTAGCAATGGGTGTTGGTCTATTCATCGTGCGCACAATTCTGGACCTGATCCTTGTCACAACGAATGATTTAACGCTTGGCTTTACCGGCACCTTGTTGGCATTGATTAAATTGGCGATAGAAATGTTCGTGGGTTTGTTCATTTATCTACGTGTCTCACGCCTGCTAGGCATTGAGGAATTAGGGCCAGTACACCGCGTGCTGGATCGTCTCAAACTCTCGTGGATTTAGGATGGTAATGTGTATGAAACAGCTTCGTCTCTTTATTGTTGGCTTTGGCGTAGTTGGGCAAGGTCTGACGCAATTGCTTGAGCAGAAACGTGACTTGTTGCAGCAGCAATTTGCTATGCAGGTGAAGCTAGTTGGTGTGGCGAACGCACGTCATGGCTTTATCTACCGCGAAGAAGGTCTGGATATTGCGCGTTTGCTAGAACTGGTAGCCAAAAACCAGTCACTGGCAGATTATCCTGGGGTAACACACTACTCTCAGGCACTGAGTGGACTACGCGCGTTTGGTAAAGCTGGAGATGTGCTGGCGGAAGCGACCGCTACCAATTTGCGTGATGCCGAACCCGGTATGAGTCATATTCGCACCGCGCTTACGCAGGGAATGCATGTGATTACGGCCAATAAGGGACCGGTTGCGCTGGCTGCCAAAGAACTGCTAACTCTGGCGCGGCACCATCATGTGCAATTACGTATGGAGGCCACGGTCATGGCTGGCACGCCGGTCATCAGCACGGTACATGAGGGACTGGCCGGGGCGCGTGTACGTTCTATGCGCGGCATTCTCAACGGAACCACCAACTACATCTTGAGTGCGATGGCGAGTGGACGCGATTATGCCAGCGTGTTAGCCGAAGCACAGGCGCAAGGGTATGCTGAGGCTGACCCGACGGCGGATGTCGAGGGTTATGATGCGGTTGCCAAAACGCTGATTCTGTCGGCTGTCGCCTTTGGTCACGCGCTTAAACCCGATCAGGTAATCCGTAAAGGCATCACGACGGTAACGAAAGAGCAGGTTCAGCAGGCTATGCACGAGGGGAAACGTATCAAATTAATCGCCTCACTACACGCCGTCGCCAACTTCGGTGAGGCACCCCTGGAGGCACGTGTTGAGCCTGTAGCTTTGCCGCTCACCGACCCACTAGCTCGTGTAGATGGCGTAATGAATGCGATTACCTTTCAAACCGACACGCTCTCAGAAGTGACAGTGATTGGCCCTGGGGCGGGACGTATCCAGACCGGCCAGGGACTCCTCTCTGATCTGATTGCTGTGGCGAAGACGCTG
>JAJZEJ010000375.1:2138-5390 GCA_021828635.1 Chloroflexota bacterium | reverse complement strand
TGCTGATGCTATTAGTACTGTCTCACATCGCTACGCCGAAGAGATTCAGACGCTCGATTACGGCTGGGGACTGGACGAACTGCTTTTCCAGCGTCATACACGCATTTTTGGCATCCCTAACGGCATCGACTGGCAGGAATGGAATCCCGCCACCGATGTTCATCTGATCGAGCAATATACAGCAGAAAATGTTGTTGAAGCTAAGCAACGCAATCGTAGTGCATTACGCCAGGAGTTTGGGTTAGCGGATGATAGCGCGTTGCCGGTTGTGGGTATTGTCAGCCGATTGGTCGATCAGAAAGGCTTCGATTTGCTGGCCGAGATTGCCACAGAGTTAGGTAATCTGCCGTTACAACTCGTCGTACTAGGTACAGGTCAGCCGCAGTATGAGCAGTTATTTCAGAAGCTTGCGGCCAGTACGAGCAATGTGCGCGTGCGTATCGGTTTCGATGTGGTGCTATCACATCGCATCTATGCCGGTTCAGACTTCTTTTTAATGCCGAGTGTCTTCGAGCCTGGGGGCATAGGACAACTCATTGCATTACGCTATGGTACATTGCCAATCGTCCACGCCACTGGTGGCCTAGCTGATACCGTGATAGACCTGGATGCGCAACCCGCGACCGGCAATGGCATCAGCTTCACCGATTATACAGGTAGAGCTTTGCTTGCTGCTTTACGTCGCGCCTTGCGTCACTATTCCGACCGAAATCATTGGCCCGCCTTGATGGCCCGTGCGATGGCCTACGACTCACGCTGGTCCGCCAGTGCTACTTCTTATAGTCATTTGTATACGCGCCTGGCACATTTACCACCATTATAAGTGTACGGACTGGTTCACCGTGTCCCTATGTTGTGTTCTCCAAAAATCCCTTGACAACACAGCGAACCTAGTATATACTTAGGTTGCCAAACTAATTTGTTGACATATTATTTGGCAACCTAAGCAAATAGGAGGGAACCCATGCATTGGACTGCCGAAACCACGGCACAGAAGCTTGCGCAGTCTTTGAAACAATTTCACAGAGCATTTATGCTGTTCAACCGAACGGCATTGCAGCAAAATCTCGGAGGATGTAAGCAGAGCGAAGTTGGTGTCCTGTTCCTTCTCAAACACACGAGGAAACCTGGATGTCATGAGATGAAGGTGTCGGAAATCAGCAAAATGATGCATGTTACCTCCCCAACCGTGACACAAATACTCAAAGGTTTAGAAGCGAATGAGTTGATTGAGCGACACCTCGATCCTGCCGATAGACGTTCCGTGGGGATTGCGTTGACTGAGCGCGGTGAGGAGATTGCCAAACAGGCTGAAAATGCTCTTTTAACCTCGTTTCAAGGTCTGGCCGACTATCTAGGAGATGACCAAAGTAATCAGCTTGCTGATCTTTTACTCAAAGCATCTCACTACTTTCGAGAACAGGAAACTGATGACTACGATTTTCAATGAGATGGAGATGAAGCAATATGATCAAATTGCTGCGGTTCTTACGACCGTATAGATTATTACTTACTATAGTGGTGATACTTGCTTTCGCGCAAGCTCTCGCCAATCTATACCTGCCCACATTAATGGCGAATATTGTCGATAATGGCATTATTAAAGGGGATACTGGCTACATATGGCGCACCGGGGGTGTTATGGCTATCGTGGCTGTTGCTGGCACGATTGCTGCTGTCATCGGCATTTTCTTTTCTTCGCGTGTGGCGACCGGCTTTGGCAAATTGGTGCGTGCTGCGATTTTTAATCATGTTGAACAACTCTCGTTGCATGCATTCGACACCCTGGGTACATCTTCGTTGATTACACGCACGACTAACGACACGACGCAGGTACAACAGGTCATGGTCATTATTCTCAACATGATGATTACGGCCCCGATTACGATGGTTGCTGGTATTATTCTGGCACTCAATCAGGATGTCGGCCTCTCCTGGATTCTGGTGGTGGTCATCCCTATTCTGGCACTCGCCATTATCCTGTTGATGACGAATGCTATTCCAATGTTTAGCATCATGCAGGTGAAGCTAGACAAACTCAACCTCATTCTGGATGAAGGGCTGACCGGCGTGCGTGTGGTACGCGCCTTTGATCGACAGAAGTACGAAGAGCAGCGTTTTGACGAGGCTAATAATGATCTCACCGATGTCTCAATCCGTGTTAACCGCCTGATTGCTCTGCTCATGCCACTGATGATGTTTGTACTGAATGTTTCCAGCGTTGCTATTCTCTGGTTCGGTGCTATTCGCATCAGCAATGGACAGATGCAAGTGGGAGCATTAATTGCGTTTTTGCAATACGCTATGCAGATTTTATTCGCGCTACTGATGGTTTCGATGATGTTTATCATGCTGCCACGCGCCCAGGCTTCGGCCACCCGTATCAACGAAGTGCTGGCAATCCTCCCTGATATTAAGGATGCGGAGCAGACAAAATACGCGGATGAGCAGAGAGGCTATATAGAGTTTCAGGATGTGACCTTCAGCTATCCTGGCGCGGAAGAACCCGCGTTATCGCACATTTCCTTTAGTGCCTTTCCAGGTGAAGTTACGGCCATTATTGGTGGCACCGGCGCGGGCAAATCGAGCCTGATCAGCCTCATTCCACGTTTTTACGATGTTGATAGTGGTCAGGTGCTGATTGATGGCGTCGATGTACGTGAGATGTCGCAGGAGCATCTACGCTCGAAAATCGGTTTTGTACCACAAAAAGCTGTCCTGTTCTCAGGCTCTATCGCCGAGAATATCCGCTATGGCAAAGAAGATGCCTCCGATGAAGAGGTTCGCTATGCCGCCGAGGTAGCGCAGGCTACGGAATTCATTCGGGATTTGCCAGATGGCTTCGCTTCGTTTATTGCTCAGGGTGGCACAAATGTTTCGGGTGGTCAGAAGCAGCGTCTCTCTATCGCCCGCGCTCTGGTCAGAAAACCAGAGATTTATGTGTTTGACGACAGTTTCTCGGCGCTGGACTTTAGAACCGATGCCCGCCTACGAGCAGCACTCAAAAATGAGACACGTAATGCAACGGTTCTGATTGTAGCACAGCGTGTCAGTACAGTCATGGACGCCGACCGCATTCTGGTTATGGATGAAGGACATCTTGTTGGCGTCGGTACCCATCGAGAATTGCTGGAGAGCAGTGAGGTCTATCATGAAATCGTCTCCTCACAACTGTCCAGTGAAGAGATTGCGGAGGGAATAGCATGAGCGAAGAGCGCAAACAGCACTCAACACAAACTTCAAGCGCCTCTG
>JAJZEJ010000375.1:0-2128 GCA_021828635.1 Chloroflexota bacterium | reverse complement strand
CTCTGGCCCTGGTCCAATGGGACGCGGCGGTTGGGGTGCAATGGGCCGACCGGTGGAGAAGGCCAAAGACTTTCAAGGCACATTCAAACGCTTGATGCGCTACTTCCTACCGCAGAAGTATCGTTTGATTATGGTGCTGGTCACGGCGATCCTTGGCACTGTCTTTAACATTGTCGGCCCGAAGATTCTGGGCATGGCGACCACCAAGTTATTCGATGGTTTGTTGGCACAATACAAAGCCAAATTTACGGGCCAGCCCGTACCGGTAATTGATTTTCACTATATTGCTACGATTTTGCTGATTTTGCTTGGTCTCTACGTCATCAGCGCCATTTTCATGTACATTCAGCAGTACATCATGGCCGGTGTAGCACAACGCACGATGTATCAGTTGCGCAAAGAGATCGATGAGAAACTCTCTCATCTGCCGTTACGCTTTTTTGACTCGCGCACACACGGCGAAATCATGAGCCGCGCAGTCAACGATATGGATAATCTCAGCACAACCCTTCAGCAGAGCGTGACACAGCTCATCACCTCGGTGGTGACGGTATTAGGCGTCATTGTCATGATGCTGATCATCAGCCCACTGCTCAGCCTGATTGTTGTGCTGACTTTACCGCTAAGTTTGCTTATCATTGTGGGTATTGCGAAACGTTCACAAGAATACTTTCGGCAGCAGCAACGCTCACTTGGCAACCTGAATGGTCATGTCGAAGAGATGTATACGGGCCACAAGATTGTCAAAGCCTTTGGGCATGAAGAAGAGTCCATTGCTGAATTTGCTGAGCGCAACGAGAAACTGTATGATGCTGGCTGGAAAGCGCAGTTCGTTTCGGGTATTATTATGCCCTTGATGCGCTTCGTTGGCAACATCGGCTATGTCTTCGTGGCCGTGGTGGGTGGCATTATGGTGACGAAGAATAGCATTAGTATCGGCGACGTGCAGGCATTTATTCAGTATGCGCAGCAATTTACGCAGCCGATCACGCAATTGGCAAATATCGCCAACGTCATTCAGTCGGCAATGGCCTCGGCTGAACGTCTCTTTGAACTACTCGACGAGCAAGACGAAGTGCCAGAGGCACCTTATGCGAAGGTCATTGAGCATCCAGAAGGCTCAGTCCAGTTCGAGCATGTGCGTTTCGGCTATAAAGAAGACGCCATCTTGATGCAGGATATGAACATTGATGTTAAACCGGGGCAGATGATCGCCGTCGTTGGACCGACGGGCGCGGGCAAGACCACGCTGGTCAACCTGCTCATGCGTTTCTACGAGGTCAACGATGGTGCAATTCTGGTCGATGGCGTGGACATTACGCAGATCAAGCGTGGACAGTTGCGCCGCATGTTCGGCATGGTGCTACAAGATACCTGGCTCTTCAATGGCACTATCCGCGATAATATCGCCTATGGCCGTGAGGATGCCACCGAGCAGGAGATTATCCAGGCGGCCAAAGCTGCTTATGCCGATCACTTCATCAGGACATTGCCCGATGGCTATGAGACCGTGTTGAACGAGGAAGCCAGCAACATCTCGCAAGGCCAAAAGCAGTTGCTGACCATCGCCCGTGCCTTCCTGGCCAATCCAGAGATATTAATCCTGGACGAAGCCACCAGTAGCGTCGATACACGCACGGAGATCCAGATTCAGAAGGCCATGACCGAACTGATGAAGGGCCGGACCAACTTTGTGATTGCCCACCGGCTCTCCACCATCCGTGACGCAGACCTGATTCTGGTCATGAATCATGGCACGATCATCGAGCAAGGCACGCACGAAGAGCTACTGGCACACCACGGCTTCTATGCCGACCTGTACAACAGCCAGTTCGCAGGCCGTGCCATATTGGAAGAAGCAGTGTAAGTAAGAAAATAAGCAAGACAGCTCTGTCTTTTCGTCTCACAATCCACAAAACCACAAGTGGTGAGGATAACCTTACTATTTGTGGTTTTGTGGCATCAGGAACATACCTCCATACCATCCCGCAATGATCTTTAATACCCACCGCATAACGTCATAACGATATTCTTAAAGTCGGTCGTCAAAAGCTTGACAGAATATCGCTGAGATGTTACTATGTCATTATAACGACATAGTAACATCTCAGCGATACCTCTCTCGTGT
>JAJZEJ010000106.1 GCA_021828635.1 Chloroflexota bacterium | reverse complement strand
TTCAACGCCCTCGGCCACTGAGAGCAGGGGAGAATAGCCGAGATCGCGCCGCGCCGCAGTAATGTTATAGGTCTGGGTACGTGCCAGGATCATCGCCGAGTAGCGCGTGAGCAGGGGTTCTTTCCCCGTGAACATAGCGCGTAGCTCCATCAGACGCGCCACCGCTAACACAGTTGCTAGAGGCAACACACGCAACTTCGTTGAGAGTCCTACCCGCAGTAAAACCTGCCGAATCATCTCCCAGAGCGGTACATGTTCATGATTGGTAATCGTATAAATTTTGCCGCTAGCCGCCGAGGCAGTTAAGGCCAGCCGGAGGGCGTGGACAACGTTCTCCACATAGGTCAGGTCCACGAGATTATGTCCATCGCCGATCTGTGGCAAGCGTCCCTGACGCGCAGCCGTGACCAGCCGGGGCAGGAGCGTCTGATCGCCCGGCCCAAAAATCGCTTTTGGACGTATCGTCACCGTCTGCAGGCCAAAGAGCGCGGCATCATGCACCAGGTCTTCGCCGAGCTTCTTGGTCAGTGAATAGGGCGAGGCGAAGCGGCGCGGATAAGGCACATGCTCCGTCGCGTCTATCTGATCGTGTCCATCAAAGACCACGCTGGGCGAGGAGACATAGAGCAGGCGACGCACGGCATGTACGCGACAGCCGACAATCACCGCCCGCGTGCCGCCAACATTGATAGCCTGAAAATCGGCGGAACGTCCCCACGGAGCCGAAAGCGCACCGACATGATAAACAGCTTCCATACCACGACAGGCCGCCATGACCCGTTCATGCTCACGCAAATCGGCCACCACTGGTACCGCGCCGGCTTTTATCAGTGTATGTGCCTTCTCCATCGAACGCCCCATGATAGACACATGATGCCCATCAGCCAGCAATGCGCTCGCAAGATGCTGTCCTAAAAAACCGGTTCCTCCAGTTACAAGTATCTCCATGCTTCCTCTTAATATGTCTCAATATGTCAGCGCCAACGCACCCAACGTTAGACCGGCCCCCGTACCAACGAGCAGGACGCGGTTGCCACGTTTGATGCGCTCTTCATGGACAGCCTCGGCCAGCGTCAGAGGAATCGATGCGGCGATACAGTTGCCGCGTTGCGCTAGATGCCAGATCACCTGCTCACGCCGAAAACCGAGCCGTGCCGAGAGCAATTCGATAGCATGACGGCTGGCCTGATGCGGCACAACAGCGTCAACCTCGTCGCGTCGCCAGTCAAGATCAGCGAAAAAGTTCTCCACAAAAGGGACACTGAGTTGCGCAGCCAGCTTAAAAACGGCGCGACCATGCATCTGAAACAAGTTCATCTCCGGCGTGGTGGTTGGATCGTTGGGATGATGCAGCGTACCACCACCAACAATCTGCGTCAACTCCGCCCCACTACTATAGGTACAGAACTGCGCGTGCCAGATAGCACTTGCCTCTTCCGGCTGACTCTGTGTCACAATCGCCGCCGCCGCCGCATCACCAAACAGAACGGCACTCTCACGCTCAGCAGGATTCAACGAATGCGAGGCAATCTCACTACTGACGATCAGCACTGTGCGATAGACATGCGCCGCCACCAGATGCGCGGCGGTGTGCAGGGCAAAGAGAAAGCTCAGACAGGTCGCGTTGACATCGAAGCAGGCGCTCTGTCCTTGTGGCGCATCCAACTCGCGTTGCAACAGAGCTGCCGTGCAGGGAATAGCCTGTTGCGGCCCCGTCGATGCGCCAATAATAGCATCCAGGTCGCGCACATGCATATCCGCATGCGTCAGAGCCATACGCGCTGCGGCAGCACTCATTGTTACTGTGGTTTCATGCGTCACATAGCGCCGCTCACGCACGCCAGAGACACGCTCTATCCAGGGCGCTGGAATGCCCAAACGGGTCTCAAGGTCAGCATTTGTCACACGCTGCTCAGGCAGATAATAGCCCAGACCCGCAATTTTTACCGGAAGCTTCTTCATCGTTCTACTCTCTTGCCCTTGTGGGGATAAACATCAATCACAGACTTCATACATCTCTTCCAACGGTTGAGTTGGAAAAACGTCGCGGCAGGACGACCGCGAGGGATTGTCCTGCTCGCTCTTGCCTTCCTATGTTACTGTTAAGATAGGAGTGTATGCATGGGTCACGTGACCTATCAAGTGGAGATATATTTTTATTGGCTGACGCAAAAAGATAAATGCGGGATTGACTCCAAATTATTGATGGAAGAGTGTTTAATAATGCAGGCAGGTAGATCATATTTCATATCGTAGGTAGCATGACACCCCAAGTACAGGATTTTAAGGATGCATGATGCAACAATCAATTGGAGAACTGATCAGGCAGCTACGCCGCCAGCGTAGCATAACTCAGACCGAGCTGGGTGGAGAACAATTCTCAAAATCTTACATCAGCGCAGTTGAACGTGACAAAATTATACCTTCAAATGAGGCGCTACATTACTTCGCAGAACAGCTTGAACAGCCATACGACTATTTCCGCTCCTTCATACAGCTAAATAACGGCCATGCAGCACCTGCTCAGACTTCCACAATCATACAGACCCAACAGGAACTTCCTGCACTCCTCCACAGTCTGCTAGAACTGGCACTTCGCGTGCGCACCGCTCGTTCCTGCACGCTACCCCCTCTCGACCCTGGCTTACAAGAGACCCTCCCTATCGAAGAACAAGGCTATTTTGCCTTCTTATTGGGCCTGGATGCGCAAGAACAGCAGAATCTTTCAGGCTCCCTCGCCGCTTTAGAACAGGCGCTGGCGCTGGCTCCCAGCTACTACCAACCAGCCATTCTGGATGAACTTGGCCTCACCTACTATCGCTCCCACTCGTATCACACCGCTCTGAGCTATCATAGACGCGCCCATCAAGCACTACAAGACACACATGGGGATGTTTCTAGCACATTGACAAACGGCATACATACAACCACATCCTGCACATCTCCTGAACTATGTACACGAATTGAAGTGCATTGCGGCGATGACTATAGTGCGCTGGGCGACTATGAAAAAGCCCACGCTTGCTATAAGCAAGCATGCCTAAAACTGACGGCCCATCAGGATTTACACATTGCCGCACAACTCTATAGTGATCTAGGCTATTGCACCTACGCTAGTGCCTATCAACAAACAGTCGTTCCCCTCACTGGCACGACACCAACCAATACAGAGAAGCTAGAACACGCGATGCAGCAGGCACTCGAATATCTGAGCCAAAGCAGAAGTCTCTATCAGATTGGCAACGACCATGAAGGAGAGATGGTCGTGCGCCTGCTCCAATGCATGATCCTGATCGACTTCAGCCACCTGCTCAGACAACAATTACTGACCCAGCTTGAAGATTTACAGGAACAAGAGGCCACAGGGCTGGTCGGAACACCACTGAGTATGCAGGTTATGACACTGCTGGACGAGGCACGCGAGCAGTGCTTCCAGATACTACTCTATTGGCAAGAAGCGTATGGCGAGAACATAGCCACCTCCCAAACAGCCTTTAACACACTCTACACCACGCTGGCATACCTGATACGCATTTTTATACAATACGCGGCCATAGCTCGCCTGGGAGGCTTGCTCGATGTCGCCGAACGCGAACGTGCAATGGCAACTCACCTTTGTCAGTGCGTTCTCGACACGCTCAATCGCGCTACCCTCTCACAGGAACAATTGCGCCATCTCACGCTGATCATCATGCAACGTTCACTGAACGAAATATCCATTCCACAACTCCCCCACCTGCCGGAAAGTACACCCGGCATACCACATCTGCACACCCTCGGCCAGGCCGAGATATACTTCGCTTCCGGTGAAGTCGCCGAGGAGATGGGGCGCGTAACACAGTGTATAGATGATGCCAAAAACTGCTACCAATGCGCCGACCAGTGCTTCCAGTTCGCCCTGGCCCTGGCACGCTCAATCGATAAGCAAGACGAACACGCCAAACACGCCGAACACGCCACCGGCACCTTGATGCGACTCTATCAGCGCAATATTAGTATTCTGGAAGAACGTTTACAGGCTCATCCCCAGCTAGCTCGACAGATCACCAAAACGCTACTCCATCTACTCAAAGACGACATTATTCTCACCTGATCCCCTCTCCAATCCCTCCTAATCTTCCTAATTTCCTGACTTTTCTCAGAAAATTCTTAACTGCGAAAAGGAAGAATACATGCATATTAGCCCATCCTTCATCACTGTGCTGCACGTATTCTCCCTTTCTACAGGTCTTAAAGCGGCTATAGTTCAGGTTTTACGACTATTTTTGCAGGCTTCCAGGTATGTTACTTTTGGTCAGATCCGTTCGTAGGAACCAGTGGAGATAGATTTTCCAAAGAATTCCATGAACATTTTTTAGTACTAATCTTGACTTATGTATCCGCACCATACTTATGAGCAATGGGTGGACACAACTATGCCACTTGTGAGGAAGGGGAATACGCTTATGCTATACAATGAACCTTTACCGTCTCCACACCTGTATACCCCTGCGGTCGGCATCACGCGCATCACGGCAAAGCACGCGATGGGCAAGGTGTTCGTCACCTCAACTGATGCCCCTGACCGCATCTGCGGCATCGCACGCCGCATCGGCTACACTGGAAAGCAGGATAACGATCTCGCTATTTATCGTTTGAAGGTCAAAACGGATCCAGCGGCACCGGTCGTTACGCTGCCCAAACTATTTGTCGTCGATGGCGGCATCTTCATCGAATATGAGCAATGGAGCATGAGAAGCAAACTCTAAAAACAGACTATATTCTTCTATTGTGACATACCATCACTACAATCCTTTGCTTCAATGTCTGTGTCTGTGCAAGCGCCCACCTGCACAGGCCCTGTCACTTTCGCCACACTCCCTTCGTGCCATCGATACATGCTATGTACACACATAAGATCATAGCAGCAATTTTTGGCAACACTTCTCCAAGAGGAAAGCTGAGGGGAAAGAAAGCGAGAAAAAGCGGATGGCCTCAACACATACAGAACATACAACTGCCAACCCAATGAGTAAAACGATGCGTGAGGTAAGCGATCTACGCCATGATCCACGCTATTCCAGAAGCATCAATGTCGGGCGAGGTGAGCGTCTAGTCTCGGTCATCAGTGGTGGCCTGCTGGCCTTCTATGGCCTGAAACGGAGCAATTGGGGTGGTATTATCACAGCCATCCTCGGCGGCGAGTTGCTGCGCCGAGGACTTATCGGACATAGTTACCTTTATCAATTGCTCGATATCAGCACCTTTGAGGAGAGTCCCAGCACCGTCGCTCCTCTTCCACACAACGAGGGCTTTCAAGTGCGACGGGCTATCACAATCGAGAAACCGACCGAGGAGCTGTATCGTCTGTGGTGTGATGTTGAGATGGCCCCTATGTATATGCATCACATCCACGCC
>JAJZEJ010000720.1 GCA_021828635.1 Chloroflexota bacterium | reverse complement strand
CTACTGTCCTCGCGGACATGGATGCTGAAATCGCGGCATTGGAGCGGAGGCGTGACAAGACTCGCGCTTTGAAGCAGGGCATGATGCAGGAGTTGCTCACCGGAAAGACGAGGTTAGTATGAGCAAGGTCGGCCAGATCGAGCGCGAGACACAGAATCGCGTCGTCAAGCTCTTCAGCAAGCAATTGAGCTATACCTATCTCGGCAACTGGGAGAAACGGGTCGATAACCGCAACATCGAAGTAGAACGGTTGCGCCCCTTTCTGGAGCAACAGGGCTACAGCGACGAACTCATCACACCCGCCTTGCACGAGTTGCAACAGGTGGCGGACAATCAGAATAGAAGCATCTATGACATCAACAAAGATGTCTATACGCTGCTGCGCTATGGCGTCCACGTCAAAACTGGCGCGGGCGAAAATACCGAGACGGTCTGGCTGATTGATTGGAAAGAGCCACTGAAGAACGACTTTGCTATCGCTGAAGAAGTCACCGTGCGCGGGCCAAACGATAAACGGACAGACATCGTCCTCTACGTCAATGGTATCGCGTTCGGTGTGCTGGAGCTGAAACGCTCCACGATTGGCGTAAGTGAGGGCATCCGGCAGAACCTGGACAACCAGAATGTGGACTATATCCGCCCCTTCTTCGCCACCGTGCAACTGGTCATGGCGGGCAACGATACGCAGGGGTTGTACTATGGCACGACTGGCACGAAGGAGAAGCAGTACGATGTCTGGAAAGAGGCCGGTAGTATCGAGAATGTACTGGATCGGCATCTGACGCAGCTCTGCTCAAAGCAGCGTTTGCTGGAGATTCTCCACGACTTCATCATCTTCGACCACGGCATCAAAAAAGTGTGCCGTCCACATCAATACTTTGGCGTAATCGCGGCCCAAGAGCGCATCCGCAGCCGCGAGGGTGGCATTATCTGGCACTCGCAAGGCAGCGGCAAAAGTCTGACGATGGCCTGGCTCTCCAAGTGGATTCGTGAGCATGTGCCGGATGCCCGTGTGCTGATTATTACCGACCGCACCGAACTGGATGAGCAGATTGAGAAGATTTTCCTGGGCGTCGAAGAAGAGATCGTGCGCACCAAAAGCGGCAAAGACCTGGTGAACAAACTCAGCGCAACCAAACCCTGGTTGCTCTGCTCGCTGATTCATAAATTTGTCAGCAAAAAAAGTCGCAAAGGGTATACGGGTGAAAATAGCGAAGAGGGCGACGTAGATGGCTTTATCGCCGACGTGAAAAGCCATCTGCCGCCCAACTTCAAAGCGCAGGGCGATATCTTCGTCTTCGTAGATGAATGCCACCGCACGCAATCGGGCAAGCTGCGCGAGGCCATGAAAGAGGTCGTTTTGCCCAACGCTATGTACATCGGCTTCACCGGCACGCCGCTGCTGAAGACCGACAAGCAGACGACCACCGAAATCTTCGGTACCTATATTCATACCTATCGCTTCGACGAGGCTGTCGCGGATAAAGTCGTGCTAGACCTGTGCTATGAGGCACGCGACATTGACCAGTATCTGGGTTCGTCGGAAAAGATTGACCGCTGGTTCGAGAACAAGACGAAGGGACTGACCGATGCCGCACGCGCCCGACTCAAGGAAAAATGGGGGACGATGCGCAAGGTCTATAGCGCGGAGGCGCGGCTCAAGATGATTGTCGATGACATCATCACCGATATGGATGAGAGGCCACGCCTGGCGAATCGACGCGGCAATGCGCTGCTGGTGATGGATAGCATCTATCAAGCGTGTAAAATCTACGAACTATTCATCAACGACGGCTTTACCGAATGCGCCATTGTGACCTCGTATAAACCTTCAAGAAGCGAGACCAAAGGCGAAAATACGGGCGAGGGACTGACCGAGAAACTGCGGCAGTACGATATCTACAAAAAGATGCTGGGCGATAAAACGCCCGAAGCCTTCGAGAAAGAGGTCAAAAAGCAATTCATCGAGCAGCCGGGGCAAATGCGCCTCTTGATTGTCGTGGACAAGCTGCTGACCGGCTTCGACGCACCCTCGGCCACCTATCTCTATATCGACAAGCAGATGCGCGATCACGGGCTGTTTCAGGCCATTTGCCGCGTGAATCGCCTGGACGGCGAAGACAAGGACTATGGCTACATCGTCGATTATCAGCACCTCTTCGCCAATGTGCAGGATTCCATCCTCGACTACACCTCGGATGCCCTGAGCGGCTATGATAAAGGCGATGTTGAGGGCTTGTTGAAGGATCGCTTTGTCGAAGGCCGCGAACGGTTGGAGGAGGCCCGCGAGCAGATCAAAGTTCTCTGCGAACCAGTTGAACTGCCGAGAGCGACCGAGGACTACCTGCGCTACTTCTGCACGAGCGACACGATCAACACTGATGAACTTAAAGACAATGAACCCAAACGGGCCGCGCTCTATAAGCTTGCAACTACATTGATTCGTGCCTACACGAACCTCGCCAATGACATGATAGAGGCTGGCTACAGCGAGCAGGAAAGCCAGCGGATCAAGGACGAGGTGAATTATTACACCAATGTCCGTGCCGAGGTCAAGATGGCGAGTGGCGATTTTCCCGATCTCAAGCTCTACGAACCAGCGATGCGCCACCTGCTCGACACCTACATCCGCGCCGACGAGAGCCAGAAAATCTCGGCCTTCGACGACATCTCTCTCGTTGAACTGATTGTGGAGCGCGGCGCGGAGGGTCTGGAAGATCTGCCGCCTGGCATCAAGGGGAGTGAGAGCGCGATGGCCGAAAGTATCGAAAATAATCTGCGCCGCACGATTATCGAAGAGCTGCCGACGAACCCTAAATACTACGAGAAGATGTCCGAGTTGCTCGATACTTTGACACAGGAGCGGCGGCAACAAGCAAAGGACTATCAGCAGTATCTGCAAGAGATCATTGAGTTAGCTCGCAATGTGCAAAATCCGCTAAGCGCGTCCCGCTATCCAGCGAGCTTGAACACTCGTGCAAAGCGGGCGCTGTATGCGAACCTGGGGAACGATGAGGAACGCGCCCTTGCCCTCGATGCTATAATACGTCAAACGAAAAAAGATGGCTGGCGAGGCAACATGGTTAAGGAGAAAGAAATCCTCTACGCGCTTCAGAAAGCTCTGCAAAATGACGAGTTGGGAGCGCAGGTTTTTGAACTGGTGAAGCAGCAAGATGAGTATTGAGGAGAAATATCAGCTTTTCGTGAATGATTTTGTCGATGATGTTGTGCGCAAAGACATCAAAAACCTGCATCTGGCCGTCTATCCGCCAGCCGGTCGCATCCGGGTGGCGACACCCCTGCGCGTCAACGACGAAGCCGTGCGCCTCTTTATTATCTCCCGCATGGCCTGGGTGAAACGCCAGCAGGCCAAATTTCAGGAGCAGGAGCGTCAGTCGGCCCGCGAGTTTATTTCTGGTGAGAGCCATTACTATCACGGCCATCGCTACTTGCTCAACGTAGAGTATCGTGAAGGCATGCCAGCCGTGAATATTCGCAATAACAAAATCCTGGATCTGTTCGTGCGCCCCGGCAGTGATACCGCCGAGCGTGAGCGTGTGCTAACCACCTGGTATCGTCGCCAACTCAAAGCGGAGATTGTGCCTCTGATCGCCAAATGGGAACCGCTTATCGGTGTGCAAGTCGCCGAGTGGGGCGTCAAGCAGATGAAGACCAGATGGGGAACGTGCAACATTGAGGCCCAACGTATCTGGCTCAATCTCGAACTAGTCAAGAAGCCCGCCCAATGCCTGGAATACATCATCGTCCACGAAATGGTGCATCTACTCGAACGTCACCACAACGAACGCTTCATCACATACATGAACCGCTTCATGCCGCTCTGGCAGCATTACCGCGAAGAACTCAACCGCGAACCCCTGCGCTACGAATCGTGGGAGTACTGAATTCTACTTGACCTGATATTTCCCATAGGCTGATGCAACCTGCTTAGACTAGGCATATTGTACCATATATGGTACAATATGCCTATGAGTGATTCGCTGAAAATTCTCCCAGCCAGGTTCTTCAAGACTGCTTCTGGTACAGAACCAGTTAGGGACTGGCTAAAGGGTTTGGATAAGGATGATAGCCGAATTATCGGCGGGGATATAAGGACGGTAGAATACGGGTGGCCTATCGGTATGCCTGTTTGTCGCTCCATCAAAGGATATAGAAACCTTTGGGAGATACGCAGCCATCTCTCCAATGGGAGAATTGCACGTGTCATTTTTCATATTAGCGGTGGTGAAATGATTTTACTGCACGGGTTTATTAAAAAGACTCAGCAAACTCCACAACAAGATTTAGAGTTAGCAGATAGACGCAGAAGAGAGTATGAAAGCAATGCCTGAGAATCCCAATCGAGGCTCCTCTTTTGAGGACTTTTTGCAAGAAGAAGGCATCCTTGATGCATCAAACGCGACCGCTGTGAAAAGGGTGCTGGCCTGGCAGATCGAACAAGCCATGCGCACCCAACATATCACGAAGACAGCAATGGCTGCCCGTATGCATACGAGCAGATCACAACTTGAAAGACTTCTAAACCCTGAAAAGACAGGTGTATCGCTAGAAACTATGCAATGTGCCGCTGCTGTGATAGGCAGGAAGTTGCGGATTGAGTTGGTTTAAGCCTATACAGCGGCGGCGGTCCCTACTCCACTGTCACCGACTTCGCCAGGTTTCTTGGCTGATCGACGTTGCAGCCTCGGATCACGGCGGTGTGGTAGGCGAAGAGTTGCAGGGGGATGATCGCTAGCAAGGGACTGAGCATCTCTAGCGTGGCGGGTACATACATGATGTCGTCGGCGTGCTGGCGAATGGACTCATCACCCTCCGTTGCCACACAGATGATGTGGGCGTCGCGTGCGCGTACCTCCTGCATGTTGCTAACCACCTTCTCATAGACATGCGAGGCGGTCGCAATGGCTACTAGTGGCGTATCCGGGTCAAGTAGGGCAATGGAGCCATGCTTGAGTTCGCCCGCCGGAAAGCCCTCGGCATGAATATACGAGATTTCCTTGAGCTTGAGCGCACCCTCCAGCGCCGTTGGATAGCCGATGCCGCGCCCGATGAACATAATACTCGTAACTTTGGCAATGCGCTGCGCCAATGGTTCGATAATATCGTCCGGCTGAGTCGCTGTATCCAGAATGCGTTGTATCTGATCGGGCAACTGCTCCATCGCGTTCAGGATAGTCTGCATCGATTCGGCAGGGATGAGTCCGCGTTGCTGACCAAGATAGAGGCCGAGCAGGTAGAGCGTGACGACCGAGGAGACGAAGGTTTTGGTGGCGACAACGCCGATCTCTGGCCCCGCTTGCAGATAGAGTACAGCGTCGGAGAGGCGCGTGATGGCGCTGGCAACAACGTTGGTAATGGAGATCACGTGTGCGCCATG
>JAJZEJ010000232.1:3702-5403 GCA_021828635.1 Chloroflexota bacterium | reverse complement strand
TTTCCCCTGAGATATTTTGAGAGCCGAGCGATTTAGTGTTTTGTGACTTCAGTGCAGACGAAAATCACAAATCAGTGCGGACGAAAGTCAAAAGTGACAAGTCTCCCGAAGGTTACCTGGCGGCCCTCAAAGAAAAACTCATCAAGGAAAGATTACTGCTGTAGAAAAAAATGACGCACACCTTACAGTTTTCAGGTTTGGATACGCTGAACTCTACAATGGAGAAATGTACTCCAGTATCTGATTATCCGTCTGTACACCATAACGCCACATCACCAGAGCGCCAAATAACAGTGGGACACAAAAAATCATGAACTCGACTTGCGCTGAGATGCCCAGGTTTAGCAGCACACCGCCGACCAACGGGCCGGTAAATGAGCCGATGCGGGTAAAGCCGACGGACCAGCCAGACCCTGTGCCACGCACCTCGGTCGGATAGACCTCCGAACTGTACGGGGGAAAGATTCCCAGCAACGTAGTGCCGAAAAAGAAGATCACTCCTCCAACCAGCACCAAGAGTACAGGTTGCGCGGCAATTTGTGCCAGGAAAAAAGCCAGTAGCAGCATGAAAACGCCAGCCACCAGTGGATACAGCGTCAGCACAAGTTTGGAGCCACCTTTGTGTAACAGGTAGAGAGCCAGAAAAACGGAGGGAACGGCAAAAAAGTTGATCAACAGGGGATAATTGACGCTCTGTGCGTCAGAATAGCCTAGGTTCTTCAGAGTGGTCGGCAACCAGATGATGAAGGCAAACTCGAAAAAGCCGATAAAGAACCCGAAAAGCCAGTTAGCGAGCGTGCGGCACCGATAGACACTCTGCCAGAGCATGCGCAGTCCCTGGATGAATGACTGCCGCCTATCCTGCTGAAGCAGATTCACGTCTACGTTGTCCAAGGGATCGTAGTTTCCTCCTGTACGCCTCCTGATCTCAGCAGTTACCCGTAGAGCCTCATCCTTCTTGCCAGCTGTCAGCAGATAGCGAGGAGACTCAAGAAACTTGAAGCGAACCACCACGACCAGCAAAGCGGGTAGTGACTGCACATAGAACAGCGATTTCCATCCAGCAATTGGCAAGAGAAAATGGGCGCTGATAGCCGCAAAGGCATAGCCGAGGACAATCGCCAGGATACCCAGCACCAGTTCGGTGCGCGTACGCAGGTGGGCGGGCATAAATTCTGAAAGCAGGGTAAAGGCCAGGGGAATTTCTCCGCCAGCTCCAACACCCATAAAGAAACAGGTAATGGTAAATTGCAAATAGCTCCAGGAGTGAGTCTGGATCAAGTTCGTGATCGAAAAAAGCAAGATGGTATATATCAAGGCCTTTTGTCGCCCGATGTGATCAGCTACCATCCCCCAGAAAATAGCTCCTACACAGGTGCCAAACAATGCTGCTGTAGGCATGTAGGAGTCCTGGATATAGTTCAGATTCCACTCCATACGCATCATGGGCAGAATAAACGAGCAGGTGACCTGATCCATATTGTCGAAAGCCACTCCCAGAAAAATCGCGAGAAGCAAGATTTTATAAAAGTTGGTCCAACGAAATCCCACTCCCAGAGATTGTGCGCTACCGTCAGAGTTTATGCGCATTTATTTACCACTCCTTCTTTGAAATTTGACGTTCCTACGAAAATCCCCTAAGCAACCTCCTTGGGGGTCAAGGTCACAGTGTAACCGAGCTGTTCTAAGCGACGAATATGG
>JAJZEJ010000232.1:0-3692 GCA_021828635.1 Chloroflexota bacterium | reverse complement strand
AACGAAAGTTGTCAATATTGAAGTGAAAGCGAAACCGTGGACGGCTGGTGAAAAAGCAAGTATAGTATAAACGCCTAGAAGGGTAACAGATTTGATTTTAATGATGCCATTAAAATCATTGATATTCCTACGAAAATCCCCTAAGCAACCTCCTTGGGGGTCAAGGTCACAGTGTAACCGAGCTGTTCTAAGCGACGAATATGGTGTTGCTGAATGCGCGTGGTATCTAACTTATCGAAATAGTCTGCACCCAGCTCGGCATAAGGCTTCTTGGTACGCAAGACATGGTAAATAATTACCAAGACACTGTGAGCGATGGCAATACTAGCCTTCTTTCGTCCAATGCGCCGGGCCAGGCGATGATACTGGGCAGAGAGGTAATTGTTTTTCGTGTGTGAAATCGCCCAGGCGACCTGGGTTAAAATCGAACGCAGATAGGGGTTGCCTCCAGTAATAGCGCCACTCAGTCGTTTGCCGCCACTTTGACGATTGCCAGGGCAGACCCCAGCCCAGGAGGCAAAATGCTTGTCTGTGGGAAAAACGCTCATGTCTACCCCAATCTCCGCAATGATGACTGCTGCCGTGGTCGCCTGAATCCCTGGAATACTTTCCAACAAAGCGCGTTCATCTTTGTACGGATCCAGGTGCGCTTCGATCTCTTCAAGCAGTTGCGAAAGGTGCGTATCGAGAAAATCGATATGTGCCAGGATATGACGCAGCAAGACACGATGATGAGGCTGTACGCGCCCAAACAAAGCTTCCTGGAGTTGGGGGAGCTTCTTACGTAGGAGTCCCCGCGCTAACTCTGCCAAGACATCAGCATCAGTGGTGCCATCAATCAGTGCCTCGATCATGTCGCGCCCACTTTTGCCCAGCACATCGGTTGCGACTGCTGCTAGCTTGATATTGGCCCCTTCCAGTGCTTTTTGCAAGCGATTGACTTCCTGAGAACGCTCCTGCACCAGCGAGGTGCGATAGCGGGAGAGTTCCCGCAACACACGAATCGGCTGAGGCGGGATAAAACTTGCGCGGAGCAATCCATGACGCAGTAAATCAGCAATCCACTCGCTATCTTTGATGTCCGTCTTGCGACCAGGAACTGCCTTCATATGCTGAGCATTGATGAGGATCACCGTCACATCGGCTTCTAGCAGATTAAACACTGGTTTCCAGAACACCCCCGTCGATTCCATGGCGACATGCGTGACCTGGAAAGCCTTGAGCCAATCAGCGAGGGCAAGCAGGTCGGCAGTCATCGTTGAGAAGGTCCGAACGTGCTTCTGCACCTCCCCGGTAAGTAAAGTAATCATGATACAAGCAACAACCGTCTTCTTATGAACGTCCAGTCCACAACAGTGCTGATGAACGACTTGCATGAGTTCCACTCCTTCTGCTCTCACTTGACTTCTTGGCAGGAGAGGAACGCGAGGTGCGGAAATGTACACAAGTTTCCTACGCGTGCTCAGCCCCTTGCGGAGCGTGGCGACAATCATCTCTTCTGGTCGCACCCAGACCAGCTTTAGACTCGAACTCAGAGCATCACTCGTCAGATCCGGTCTTGGCGCGTTCCTCTTGCAGATAGTGTAACTCATTTTCATCATCTTCTCTGACTCACCGAGTCATAATGCTTTAGACAAAAGTAAACTCAAGCTTTCTTCTTGCAAAGAACAGCTTGAGGGAGTAATGCTCTAGGGAACAAACACCAAAGGAGCATTACTCAGATGAACCTTACCACATGGCAAACGATTCGCAAGCCGGATGTATGATTGCCTGCAACAACGCGCTGATGCGCTGTTCAGCTTGTCGGATGCGTTGCTGAGCGAACCACAAGCACAACGTTTGCCAGAATTGTCGCTGTCGCCTTTCTTTGAACGCACCTGGTCGAGTGTGTATGCGGCATTGGGCGAGGGACGCATGGATGTCGCAGGCTTGCGTCGGGTGTGGGCCGAGGCAGTCCTCAGTGAAGTGCCTGCCGAGCAGACGATTTGGTTGAG
The DNA here is from genome assembly GCA_021828635.1 of Chloroflexota bacterium. The sequence continues at coordinate 1,698 of JAJZEJ010000232.1, read as the reverse complement.
AGTCGATAGCAGTAACCTGGCCCGTCCCGATGCTCAGTGCAGTGAAGATCGAGGGATGATCTACGTCCACAATGTGCCGCATGCCAGCAAACCGGTGAGCATCGGGTGGCAGTTTTCGACCGTGATGCTCTTGCCGAACCAAGCAAGCAGTTGGGTGGCCGTGCTGGATCAACAACGGATTGGTACCGAACAAAGGGCCATTGACGTCGCCATTGCGCAACTGCGAGCGTTTTTGCCGCACTGCCAGCGTCGAGTGATTCTGCTGGCAGATCGCTGGTATGCCGTCTTGCACTTTGTGCAGGCATGCCAAGAACTGCACTGTCCAGCGTTGCTGCGCCTCAAACGCAATCGCAAACTGTATCGACGCCCAGCAGAGAGACAAGCGGGACAGCGCGGAGCGCCACGCAAGCATGGCCCCCTGCTGCAAGGCTCGCGGCCCGAAACGCTTGAGGCTCCCGATGCTCGCTGGGAAGGCGAAGATGAGCAAGGCAAGCGCGTGGTGGTCTCGTGTTGGCACCACCTGCATTTTCAAGAAGCGGTGCAGACCGAGGTGTGTGTGCTGCGTGTGCAGAGAGAGGCGGCCCGTGGCAGCGAGCGCGACCCAAAGGAAAGCTGGTTTGTCTGGACGGGTCACGAAGAGCCACCGTTGCAAGAGGTGCGTGGCTGGTACCAGCGTCGCTTTTCGCACGAACATGGCTATCGCTTGCTCAAACAAGCCTTGCTCTGGGATAAGGTGCGTGTACGTACACCTGAGCAAATGGAACGATGGAACTGGATCGTGGCGTGTGCCTGCCATCAACTCTGGTTGGCTCATGATCTGGGGCAGGCTGTCTTTCGTCCGTGGGAAAGACCGCAACGTCGGGTGACGCCGCAGCAAGTGCGCCGAGCGATGCCCAGTCTTTTGCCCCAACTTGGCACACCAGTGCGAGCGTCCCAACCTCGCGGAAAATCGCCTGGCTGGCCCAAAGGCCGGGTCAGGACACCGGCTTCCCGCTTTCCGGTGGTCAAAAAGCAGCCAGCGAAGGGCAAAAAGCGGGCCAAAGCGGGGTAACACGCCGTCTTTTTTGCTCATCAGTTCCTTTTCTCTGAATGCTTCCAAGCATTCAGTTAGTCGAACTTTGTCTAAACATCAAATTTATGATTACTTTCTTGTTTATCTCTCTCATTTTATCTGTTAAAAGTATACCCATTAGTGGTAACGTTTGCTTCTTTCAAGTTGCTCTTTTTTGATGGTACCAGGGGTGACGCTACGTAAGCTTTTTAACCATTTGCACAGAATCTGCCCTCATCTCCCTTGGCGAGCCCCCTCAGATATGAACTACCAGCGCAGAGCGTCGCTCTGCGCTGGTAGTGTGTAGGGTATCATGCTTGTCACCGCGTCTCAGCGTTCTTTGAGACAAAGGTGCTTACTGATCTGTAGCGATACCCCTAATGGTGTGGTTGGCATTCTTTGCGACTTCTCCTCAAATTTGATGTGAGGAGTGTAGCAGATTTTTACCCAATTGCGAGGGTTTCACCAAAAAGTTTCAAAAGCCAAAAGTAAGTTGGCCTTGACAGCAGCAGAAGGGACTGATGGCACGCTATCTTTTTCGGAACGCCACTATCCTGGATGTCGAGCGCGGTGACTATCCTGCCGACGGCTCGGTCCTCGTGGAGAGAGACCGCATTCTGGAGGTCGGAGGGGCCGAAGTGCAAGCC
>JAJZEJ010000551.1 GCA_021828635.1 Chloroflexota bacterium | reverse complement strand
CTCTTTGGCTAAGGCGGGTGATACTTTTCTCTGTCTTATTTGCGGCTGTTCTTCATGGATTCAAGCTGGCAGTGCATAGAGAATAATGCTGACCAGGATGATACAAAGCAGAACAGTTATAAGTACGTGCCGATCACGTAATAAAACTTCTTCTGGGCTTCCTCCTTCCATACGAACATATATTAAATACAGATAACGGAACATGCCATAGATGACAAATGGAATGGTAATTGCTAGGCGGTGATTGCCTGTCGAACCCTCAATTGTGTAGAGGCTGTAGGCAATGATGGTACCCGTCACCATGACTGTCATCAACTGATCCAACAAGGGAAGGCTGTATTCTTGCAGTATCTGACGATGCTGGTTAGCTTGCCCCTGCAATAGTACCAATTCGTGCCTGCGTTTGCCAAGTGCCAGGAAGAGTGAGAGAAAACAGGTCACGAGATAGAGCCAGGGCGAGATAACGACAGGCACAACCACGGCTCCTGCCAGGATACGCAACACAAAGCCTGCGGCGATCACAAAGACATCGATTAAAACGACATGCTTGAGTTTCAGACTGTAGAGTGTCATCAAGAGCAGGTAGGTCACAAGTGCCAGTGTAAAGAGAACGTTGGTGCCACCCAGAGGTGCGTAGATGTCTGGTAATGGTGCGATAGGCATAGCGAATAGAGCATAGACGAGGAGTGCGCAACATAGGAGCAACACAGCAATGGTAGTTCTGGCCCAGGAGATTGGTACAAGCCCTGAAGCCAGTGGGCGCAAGCGTTTGAATGGGTGTTGACGATCTTGCTGCAAATCGAGTAGGTCATTCAAAAGATAGATGCTACTTGCAGCCAGACAGAAGATGAGCCAGGCCACCATAGTGCGTTCCAATGATGGCAGATTGAAGAGTTGTTGTGCGAAAACCAGCGCGATGAAGAGCGCAAAGTTTTTGGTCCATTGGCGTGGGCGTAGCTCCTTTACCAACCCTTGCATACGTTGCTGCAAATTGGGTGTGACGATGGGAACTGCATCGGTAATCGGTGCGTGCAGCGTCTTCTCGACAGCTTGCTGCACTCCCTGCGTTGCGCGAACCTTCTTCAAGAACCGTTATCTTTCTGTTACCTTCAAGAACGCGATACAGCGGTCCCTACAATGGGAAAAGACAGCGTAAGCTAGTAGATGCGTCTACGTAGATCATCTACTCGATGAATCGTGATGCGATGCCTGTCTGTGCTGATATACTTTTTATCGGTGAAGTAGCCGACGACCTTGTTGACACTTTCGCGTGATGCTCCGACCATTGAGGCCAGTTCTTGTTGAGTCAGGCGAACCTCGATACGTGTGCCATTATCAACACTGGTACCATGCGAGTCGGCCAGTTCGAGCAACTTCTTTGCCACACGCCCATAGACATCCAGGAAGATCAGGTCTTCAACTTGCTGATCGGTGCTACGTAGCCGTTTCGAGAGAACTTCTAGCACCTGGATAGCGATCATAGGGGTTTTTATAATGGCATTATGGAAGTCGCTACGCTGCAAGGTGTAGCATTCCACTTTCTCCATCGCAATAGCATCGGCGGAGCGTGGTAGGCCATCGAGCAGGGCCAGCTCGCCGAAGCATTCCCCTTTGCCGAAGACCACGAGCGAGATTTCCTGTCCATCGGGGCTAATCAGGCAGATTTTGACTTTGCCCTCTTTGATCACATAGAGAACCTGGCCGGGATCGTCACGATGAAAAATAACCTCGCCCGCGCGGAAAGTGCGTCGTTTCGCTACTGCTGCCAGCGCACGTCTATCGTCGTCGCTCAAACTGGCAAAGAGCGAGACCTGCTTTAGATAAGCGATATCGTTCTCTTCCATACCTCTTTCCTTTACCGATGCCTGTTGTACCTGCTGTATCTGCGAACCTGAGTATCTCTAGCATTGGTGTTGCCATGATAGCATATTGGCCTGTTTCCTGCAATTGTTTCGCCATTTCGCCATCGCTATAGCCACAGCTATCCTGATTATGCTATAATATTCAATATCAGAGTATAGAGGTCGGAATTAGTCTCTTATCTTCAATCTGATCACATCACATAATAAGCGGCATACAGAGTATCTCTGCTGCTGATGAGGATACGACATATGGCGGAAACAATTACTGCCGACATGGTAATACATGATGTAGTGGCCAGATACCCGACAACGGTCAAGGTTTTTCATGGGCATGGATTGCCCTGTACTGCCTGTGCGGTTGGGTCACGTGAGAGCATCTCTGGGGGCGCACGTACACATCGTTTCACTCCTGAGAAGCTTGAAATTCTATTGAAAGACTTGAATGCCTCGGTCAACGGCGAGCCGATCTCAGTGGCACCTAAGAAGGCACCCGTAGGACGAGGGATTCCTTTGCAAATGTCAGCTGCACCCGCTGATCGCAAGATCAAGCAGGTCATCGCTATTATGAGCGGTAAAGGTGGCGTTGGCAAATCGCTGGTGACAGGTCTGCTGGCCGTCTCTCTGCGTCGGCAAGGATTAAGTGTAGGTATTCTGGACGGCGATATTACTGGTCCTAGCATTGCTCGCATGTTTGGTACAAAGGGTCAGCCTGGCAAGTCAGCCAATGGTGGCATTGAGCCATTGCGCAGTAGAGCCGGTATCAAGGTCATGTCAATGAACATGTTTCTTGAGAACGAGAGTGACCCCGTGGTATGGCGTGGCCCAATGGTCTCCAGTGCTATCAAGCAGTTTTATAGCGACGTTGATTGGGGTCAGCTCGACTACTTGTTGGTAGACCTGCCTCCCGGCACCTCGGATGCACCTATGACCGTGCTGCAATCGCTACCGGTCGATGGCATTGTGATCGTCTCTTCGCCGCAGATGTTGGCGACGATGGTGGTTATGAAGTGTATCAACATGGTGCGTCAGCTCAAAGGCATTATTGTTGGCGTGGTGGAGAACATGTCTTACTTCGAGACACCCGAGGGCGAGCGGTACGAAATCTTTGGACCGAGCAATGGCACCGAGCTAGTTGGCATGACTGGTTCACCTTTGCTAGCTCAGTTACCGATTGACCCGGCGCTCACCACTCTCTGCGATGCTGGGCGCGTCGAGGAGTATTATTCACCGTCTTACGAGTTGCTTGCCGAGAACTTTATCGGCACACTCAAAATCAAACGTTAATAAAACACGGTAGGGGCATGATAAAGCACGCCCTTACCGTGTTTTATTATATATTACGGCTAAAAGAGCCTAATACTTTACAGAAGGTGGTATGAGTGGCCAGGTCGGCCAGGGCGGCGCGTACTGTCGGGTCTTCGCGGTGTCCCTCAAAGTCGAGATAGAAGACATATTCCCAGGCACGTTGCCGTGAAGGGCGCGATTCAAGTTTGAGCAGGTTGATGTTGTTGGCGGCTAACATACCCAGGCAGCTATAGAGCGAGCCGGGTTGATGTGAGGTTGCCATCACCAGCATCGTCTTAGCGGCTCCCTCTTTGCGTGATACCGGTTCCCGTGCCAGCACAATAAAGCGTGTGTAGTTGTCTTTGATCGTCTGAATGCCACGGGCCAGAATCTCCAGTTGATACAGTTCTGCCGCACCTACACCCGCCACAGCAGCGACGCCTTGCAGCTTCTCCTCACGAACCATCTTGGCGCTACCGGCGGTGTCATAGGTTGCCACAATCTCCACGCCCAGTTCGCGCAGATAGGCATCGGATTGTGCCAATGCCTGGGGATGCGAGATAACGCGCTTAATATCGCTCAATTGTTGCCCAGGCAGGCAGAGCAGGCAGTGATTGACGGGATGTCCATGTTCACCGATAACGAATAGATCGTGCTGACGGAGTAGATCGTAGACATCGTTGATGCTGCCAGCCTGCGAGTTCTCAACAGGCACCATGCCGTAGGTCACTTCACCGGCAGCTACAGCGCGGAACACCTCGGCAAAACTGCGATATGGGCGTGACTCTGCAACTTGTTGTGTTGTCTGACTGAAATAGGCTCGTACTGCTTCGTCGCCAAAGGCTCCATATTCACCCTGAAAGGCAACCGTGTAGGCTGCTTGCGAATACTGTGTATTCTCGGTCTCTTCTTGTTGATTGGTTGATGATACCATTACGCACTTCCTTAATAAGTCGAAAACTTGTATCGATTGTGCCAGTTTCGCCACGACTTGTCAAGCGGAAGTGCGTGTCCGCGCCAGCGAAACCAGACGAGAAGTGTACCGCCGAAAACATACTGTTATATTAGTATAGCACCCACAAATGGTATCATTACATATAATGTCCCTGGAACATAGTACATGTAGTGATACCTTTTATGGGTGCTATGTGTGCTAGCGCAAATTTTATAGTATTTACGAGCAATTACTGCGCATTATAGTGTGACTTGTGATAGTACACCATGCCTTTGCCCACAACCTTTACTGGCTGAAGCTCTTTGAGCATGATAGCCTCACCACACTTAGCGCAGATGCGGTCGGTCAGATGATTGGTCTCTTCGCGGTTTGCCAGTGAGGCACGCGCTGTCTTTGAAAGTTCACCCTTCTTTGGCATTGATGATTAACCCCTTTCGCCTGTCTTCATCGCTCACAAATGATCTTCATTGTGGATGATGGTGTATTCACTAAAGAAAACACGAGCCATCTCCACTTTGTTCCATTGGACATCGGGAAGAGTATAGCATATTTGGCTTTGCGCTGTCCAACGTTGATAACCATAATTTGGCCTGAACATCTTGGAGAAACCCTTGTGATGAGCGTTCTTTGTTTGCTATACTCAAAACCTTTGAACGTGCGTTCTGATGTCGAGCGTATTTTAATGTTCAGCTTCTTCGTCTGCACCCGAATTTGTAAAATGCTGTAAAGCACCTACGCTGTCAGGTTTGATGTCAGAACACAATTGAGAAACCACAGGTTTTATGTTACTATTGTACTGGCATCACAGAGAAAAAGGGAGGCCATATGTCAACATTAGAAGAGCAAATCGAAGAGATAAAGCATGCTATCTCCATCATGCAAACAGAGCATACCTCTGATATCAAACAACTCTATGATCGTGTGAACGCTTTGCAACAGCAGGTGACTGAGCAGAGAAAGCGGCTGGCTGAACATGGGCAAGATATTCAGCAACGATTTGACGGACTGGTCACACTGCTCATGCAGCAATTCAAAAACATCGACACGCATTTTGTCAAGGTTGACCAACACTTTGTAATGCTTGACCAACATGCAGCAAAGACTGACCAGCGCATGAGTGCTATAGAAAAGGGACTTGATGAGACGACACTGTATGCAACTAAGACATACGGCATTGTTGAGTTTCAACAAGCGGATATTCGCGTTCTCAAAGAGGATGTAGGCGATATTAAAGAGCGCCTTCGTCGGATGGAAACTAAGTCCGATGAGCATACAGCAGTATTGAATCAACACACGGCAGTTCTTGACCAGCACACAGCTATGCTTAATAAACATAC
>JAJZEJ010000293.1:992-5443 GCA_021828635.1 Chloroflexota bacterium | reverse complement strand
AAACATAATAGCTTTGAACAGCGTTGTCCCAGGCTTCTCCATGCTATAGCCCCCTTGTGTGTATAGGTTTACAGATACATCACGAGCTACTATGCCAATAAGATGCTGTAGGGACCGATGGATCGCGTCCGCCTCCCCGCAGCACGGACGCGATCCATCGGTCCCAACAACGACTTTCAGGATTGTATGCTGGAGCGCATAAATTCTAGCACAACACGATCAATGCGTGCATCCTCAAACCAGCGTCCCTCAAGATTCTCGCGGCCACTAAAAGCTCGTAAGGCATCGCGGGTAGCATCATCATAGACACCACTGATTGCTCCCTGGTAGTCACCTCTGGCACGGAGCAAATTTTGTAGTTCCGTCGTCAATAGTGCATCGAGAGATAAAATATCGTGTGAATCGGTTGGGAAGAGATAGAGCTTGTGCAGTTGCAAAATGCGTTGTAGTTCCGCGATAGGTGTGGAGTGGTCATCAACACGCAAGTCGATAAAGCGGTCGGTGAAGCCACCATAGCCGCCCTTTGCCCGCACAACGAGTAACGCCGCCGACTGCTGCCCCCGGCTATCACCACCAGCCGTCTGTCCAGCAGCTAAGGCAGCAAGGAGCCGATCACAAAGCAAGCCGCCGGTCTGCTCGAAGGTATAGGCCATCGCCTGTACCGTCTCCTCACCAACCAGAATGTTGCCCTGGCAAGCAAAGTCTTCGCCGACACGCCCACCCGCCCAGGGGAAGCACTGCTCGCCCGTATACGTTACAGGCTCACCGCCCATGCCGATGATGCCCACCTGCCGCTCAGCGCGTCCATCATCCTGACTCAGCAGCATTTTCAGCACCTCTTGCGCACTCAATCCCTCCGCCAACAATTCGAGTCCGCGCATCCCATAGCTCGTATTGGCCCATGCCTGCGTGGCAATTGCACCCACTTCGGCCCGCGCCCACGGCACAACAGCTCCCACGGCCAGGAACTTGGATTGCACCGCGATGCCGAGTTCGCCTGCCTGTGGGTCGCGTGCCACGATAGAAAACGTCATGATCACCTCCAGGGGTCAGTGAGTTCTGGGGCCATTATAGCACAAGCCTTGCTACGAGGTTCATTGCTACTACATCTTATGTTTCCTTCTTGTGGCTATCTATAGTATTCACTGTCCGCTATTATTGCATAGATATTTAGAGTGTGGCACAATACCAGTATCTACATTACGAAGTCTATAGTAAGGGGTACATCATGGACGATAAGAACGCTTCTACTTTACAAGCCAACCATAAGAAAGGAATATCCGTTCAGGAACGTTCTATCCATATTGGCAACTTTATCGTCATCAATGGCTATCAGATAAACCTGACTTCACTCAAAGAAAGCTTTCAGCAAGGAAGCTATACTACTCATGAAACCCCTCACTTTCTTCTGTTTACTCGTTCTAAAGCACCATCCACCATCCTCGTCCACTGGTTTGCTCCTGAAGAGATTACAGCCGATATTGCCCACTATTTTGTACAGGAACTCAAACCATTTGGAATTATTACCCATAGCGATCAGCTTGGTGAACTATTCACAGGCGTTGTAAGCGGATCGCTTTTCCCTGGGGATGTTCGACGAGCTTGGAATTACTTTGGTGCCAATACTCTCCAGCGTTTACAGGTATTTCTGAGTAGTGCCATTCCTCCCGCTATTCCAGATTATGGCACACTTGGAGCAGCCGCTACGCTCTATCAACGTGTTGCCGAGATGTGCGTTGGTGATCGTCTTCTTGATGCAGGCTGTAAAGGAGGTTTTCTCTCGCTATTACTTGCTGAACGCCGACCATTTGTAGCTACGGCTGTAGGGGTAGATATTGATGCGGATGCTTTCACGCTGGGTAGGCAGTTAGCAGAAGAACACGGACTAACAAATGTACGCTATATACAAGCCGATTTACGAGCAAAAGACTTTCCTGCTATCGGGCAATTTGATACTGTAACTATCCTACATGTACTTGAGCATCTCACAGAAGAAGATATGTATCTTGTTCTCACCAATCTTTTAATTGTCATGCAACATAGGCTAATAATTGCAGTTCCCTATGAAGATGATACAGAGGTAGCTTATGGACACTTACAAACATTTTCTAACAAAAAACTTAATGTGGTAGGAGAGTGGTGCCTTCAACATATGCAAGGACAAGGGCGAATCTGGTGTGAAGATATACTTGGTGGCCTACTACTGGTTGAACGACTTCCCTGAGAAAATCTGTACAGCATCTACCTGACAGAAACAATACTTGTAATCTGAGGTAATTTCTGATTTGTCTGTGTAATAAATTTTTTCACAGGTCCATCAGTGGGAAATGCATTCGGTAAATCGTGCTGGAGATACTCAGCAAACCAACGGTTTGTCATAGGCGCGTTCACTTGACGAAGCATTGGTATGAGTTGCTCAGCCACCATAAGGCTTTGATCTCGTTCTCTTATTCGCGCATATGCCTTTGAAAGTCCTATAGCGGTCATCACCCTGCGCAAAATCCATTGTTCAGGAAGTTGAGCAAACGCTTCTTCAAAGTAGCAAACTGCTCTTTTGTAATTATGCGTAATGAGGTCATATTGCCCTGCCAGCAATGACCACGCGGCCTGATCAAACTCCTCATTTAATGTAAGTTGGCTGAGATAGGATGCCGCCATTTCTAACTTCTCTTGTGCTACTTTATAATCATCTAACATCATGGCATTATCGGCCCAGCAAGTAAGAAGATGCGCTTTAGCTCGTAAATTCATCTCCACCGTTGGTTCACTAAGTACAAACAAAGCTTCCTTTATTAGACAAATAGCCTCATCATACTGCCCAAGAGTACGGCAACAATCTGACTGGCAGATCAAGCTTTGCGCAACATACCAGGGATCGCCGGTAGATAGAGCAGCTATGTAAGCATTTTGATGAGCCTGCAATGCTTCTGTGTCACGCACCTGAAAATGCAGAGCGAGACCTATTAAACTGTAAACACCCGTGTAGAGAAATGGCCGGTAGAGAGGATAAAGCAAATTATGCGATTGTTGCAACAACAAAAGTTGTGCCTGCCCAAGCGCAAGCATTTGGGCATTGCTTGTCGAAAGTAACAATTTCCAACTTGCCTGAATGCTTTCACTTAATGCATGATGCAATTGTAAATTTCCCTCTGACAAAACTTTTCCCTCAATTGGAAAGAGTAAGCTATTTACCGCCTCTGCATTGCTTTGTAGTTGATTTAGAGAGATGACCTGCTCTGAGTCAAATGGATTCTCTATGGATTGAATACTGCGATATCTTATTTGCTGCACATGTGTGGTAGCAGCTTTAACCTCAGTTGCGATGCCTTCTATCGCACTTTCCCCAATCGCTGGAAGCAAATCTTTCATAGGGCAACTTAGAGCGCGGGCCATCTTGACCAGCCAGTGACGCGGCACGGGGCGCACACCCGTCACGTAATCGGTCATGGTGCGGCGTGGCAGGCCAATTTTTTCAGCTAGCCCCTGAATGCTATAGCCGCGTTGCTTGCAATAGTAGCGAATATAGTTCGGATAGGACTGCTGGTGCTGCTGTTTCAGCATCGCTTTTCCCTTTGCTGGATACTTCACAACCATCTATCGGGTCACTGTCATTGTAACATGAAGCACAGGCAAAAAGCAGCAAAAAATTCCACGTCTGGCACCCTCCGCGCGTTCATTCTCTCAATTTGAGCAGGAAAATAGCTCAAATGCTGCTCACATTTTGCCGCGCATTCACCATATCTGCCGCTCATCTACAGCAAAGTAAAAGCTATTTCATATTGCACCTACTCTATAGTAGCACTTGTTAAGAAAATTTCTCATATCAAGAGAAAGCAGGTTTTCTATGCAAGATACTAGACATGATGCAGAAGAGCAGGCTACCTCAAAAACACTTTGGCTCATCAGCATCATGGAGCTATTTGACCCTTTTGCAGCCTTTGATCGGCGCATTTGCCATTGCCGTCTGACCTATGCCCATAGCGAGCAGGAAGCGCGGAGCAATCTGCAAGCGTGGCTTGACGAGCAACAGGCTCACTATCCTGTCGTGGAGATACGGCCTTGCCCTCATGGCATGACCATCACCGCAGATTGGCATTATCCACCTACACTCGAAAATGTCCATACTATCACGAAAGCATAGTTATTATAACAGGAGGAAGTATGTCGGGAGATCGCCGCCCAATCTTTAAGACGCTGTGTGACAAACATGCTCTATCTTACGCACAAGTAGCCTCGGAGGCCGAACTGCCGGAGGCTATTGGTCGCCATCTCTATGAGCATCATCCCATGTTCGTGAGCGACATTGATGCTCTACTCGCCGCCCTCTCACGCATGACCGGCGAGCAATGGAACCGTCGCACAGTGCAGGTTCCTCCATTCCTGCTCAACCGACCCACCGAGACAGCCCAAATACCATAATACTGCAGAAAGGCTCGTGCAAAAATGCAGAA
>JAJZEJ010000293.1:0-982 GCA_021828635.1 Chloroflexota bacterium | reverse complement strand
GAGGTGTAGGGACTGATTGCTCGCGTCCGTCTTGTTCACCAGCCTGCCATGCCGCTGCAGACACGATGAATTGGTCCCTACATGAATGGGAATAAGATGCCCCAACCAGTCTGTTGAACAAGGCGAAGGTTTAATCATCCATAATGCAAGCAAGTGAGGTGCAGTATGTCTCAGGTTGAGACAGCGACCCTGGCTGGTGGCTGTTTCTGGTGTACAGAAGCGGTATTCAACCGGCTCAAGGGTGTGATTTCCGTCGTATCGGGCTACGCCGACTCAAAAGTTCCTAATCCCTCTTACCAACAGGTTTGTTCAGGCAAAACCGGCGCAGCTGAGGCCATTCAAGTAACCTATGATCCCGCTCTCATTCCCTATAGTACCATTCTTGAAGTGTTCTGGCACATGCACGATCCCACGACGCTGAACCGCCAGGGTAACGATGTTGGCACACAATATCGCTCGGCCATTTACTATCACAACGAGGATCAGCAGCAGGTCGCGCTGTCCTCGAAGGCTGACTTGGAGCAATCGCATCTCTACAAGAAACCCGTGGTGACAGAGATTACGGCGTTCAGCAACTTCTACCCGGCTGAAGACTATCATAAAGACTACTATGATCGCAATCGCGCTCAGCCCTATTGCATGTTCGTCATCGACCCCAAGATACAAAAATTGATGAAGACCTACAAGGACGAGGTCAAAGCATAGGGGAATGCGGTTTCGGTTTCTTCCCATGAAGGGCGCAAAAAGCACCACATCTCAACCTGCTTTTGCGCTCGCTTTGCTTTGCTCTGCTGTATGATCGATGCACGATGATGAAAGCAAACAATACAAAGCTCGCGGTGTTTATGCAGAACAAAGGAAATCACTATACGGCTGCGCGTGCATGGTTTCTCCTGGCATTCGTGTTCGCGGCGCTCTTCCTGGTCTTGACGGCGTTCTACGCGAGTGGCTTGCTTGATATGCCGACGCTTCTGAAGATCGG
>JAJZEJ010000531.1 GCA_021828635.1 Chloroflexota bacterium | reverse complement strand
ACGCGACTTCCATGTTGTAAAAAGCTACAAACCAGGACAAGAGTTGTGGGTCCGGCAATGATGGTGTAGGAATCGATTATGCTCTTTAACAACATACAATGGTATGATGTAGGGACCGATTCATCGCGTCCAGCATGCCATTGTATGTTGTGCATCTATAGCATCGCATTTGTGTGTGTTTGAGGCGAGGCGGACGCCATGAATCGGTCCCTACACCATCACCCGGTTATTTTATGTATCTGCATCATCGGGCATCATCGGTCTCTGCATCACGTGTGCGCATGGCACTGCTTATATTCAGGCCCAGGGCGCTCAGATTGCTCAGGCCAACGGCGCACAGCATGAGCGCGGCCCAGGGATGTGAGAAGATGAACATAGCGGTGACATAATGGGTATCGATGTTGAGTAGGCCGTGAAAGACGAGCAGACCGGCCACTTCATTGCTGCCCACCTGTCCCGGCGGTGTGGGCAGAATGAAGAACATATTGTAGACAGTGTAGCCAAAGAGGGCCGTGCCAAAGGATATCTGATAACCAACCGTCCAGAAGGCCAGCATGGCAAACAGACCCTCGAAAATCACCGCAACCAGCGTGAGCAACACCGCCGGTATGAAGATGCGTGGTCGGCTTGCTCCAATCAACAGTGCATCAACAAAACTTGTGGCAAAACCCTCTACGCGCTTACTAATAACAGCAGGCAGTAGGCCCACACCTTTATGCAGGAGCGTGATAGCTGTATTGCGTTGCCAAGCTGCCAGAGCAATAAAAGCTACCAATACAAGTAATAGACCACTTACCAGGCTCAGTACTGACCAGAGCAAAGGACTCATCTTCACGCCGAGCAACGGTACCAGGATCATGATAAAGAGCGCGGGCAGCAGGTCTAGCGCCTTGTCCATCGCCACGGTCGGCAGAGAGCGGCTCATTGGAATACCGGTAACACGCTTCAAAATCACGCTCTTGGCTACCTCGCCGCCACGTACCGGCAATAAGAAATTGAGAAAGCTGCCAATCATAAAAATCTGTATTGTGCGCAAGATGCTAACTTTTCCTAAAGGATTGAGAAAAAAGTGCCAGCGCAATCCGCGCAAGGCCAGCGCCGTCAAGAAAGCCACGCCGGAGAGGAGTGCCAACAGGATACCACGTGGTGTTGCCAGATTTGTGCGTAGCACAAACAGAGTCGCGGGAATATTTACAAAGCGCGAGATGAGATAGAGCATCAAGCCGCCACTCATTAAGCCAAGCCCTACACGGATAGTCGGCATGGCAAGAATATTACGGGCGGAGAAAACAAAACGTTCATAAAGTGATAGTGGCGGGTTGTATACTTGATGATCGTGTGGTTGCATGTATCCCTCATCTATAGTTTAGTTTTGATATTTTTGCATCAGCATATAGAAACGCATTGATACAGTATAATTAACGATAGGCCAAATATCGGGACTTTCTAGATGTCGAGATACACGAGGTGTCCAAAAATTAGAAAGGCCGATATATCCATCTATGGAAATATATCGGCCAGTTCTCCAAATTCTGTAGGGGCCGGTTTACCGCGCCCGCAATGCCTTAGAGATACCCATGTTTCTGATACCACAATGCCGTGCGACGCATACCTTCCTCAAGCTCGACTTTGGGAGCGAAGCCCAGATCGCGTTTGGCGCGTTCGATGGAGTAGACGCGGCTATTGGTTAGAAATTTGACGCGGCTACGGGTGAGTGGGGCTTTCTCGCCCTGAAAGCCAGGAATGAGCGAGAAGCCATCCGAGGCCAGATTGGCGAGCCAGAGTGGAATATTGCCAGATGGTAGTTCTTTGCCCATCGAATGCGCGATGGCTGTGGATAGTTCACGGATACTGACCGCACGCGCACCAGCGATATTGTAGCTATGCCCGATAGCCTCTGGCCTCTCGGCGGCCAGCAAGAAGGCATCATTCATATCATCGATGTAGATGGGATGCAGCATCGCTGTTCCATTATCGATGACGCGGAAGAGTCCCTTCTTGATCGAGGAGAAGAAACCGAGCAGGTGCAGATCGCCTGGACCATAGACCAGACCGGGGCGCACGACGCTGACAGGCAGTCCCTGCTCTTTGTGTGCCTTCAAGGTTAGCAGTTCGCCCTCCAGCTTCGTAGCCTCATAGGGATTGGTCGGCGCGAAAGGCGCATCCTCGGTGGCAGGCGTTTTGCCTGTCTCGCCATGCACACCAGTTGTGCTGCAATGCACGAAGCGTGTCAACTGGCTTTGCCCCTTGCACGCCTCTAAAATGATGCGCGTGCCTTCCACGTGCGTCTCGCGGTAAAGTTCCGCTGGAACGCTGGGATGATAGAGGCGTCCCACAAAATGATAGATGATGTTGGCTCCTTCGACCGCCTGCTGGACCTGCGTCGCGTCGGTAATCTCGCCGCGCACAATAGAGACAGCTTCACCAAATTGCTGACGTGCCTTTTGCTCATCGCGTACCAGCACGCGCACCGGCTGGTCTTGTTTTACCAGTTCAGTTACCAGCGCCGACCCCAAAAAGCCTGTCGCGCCCGTTACAAGAATAGTCATGATGTATGCCCTTCCACATGGTACCCACATGATAGCATGGCACCCACAAGGGGTGTCCTACATGTAGTGACACCCCTTGTGGGTGCCATGTCCCTGGGTGCCATCATGTGGGTGTTAGATGATTAAGTTCGATAACAGCAAATTATTGACGCGCACCCGAATAGCCCTTGACGCTCATCGCGCCTTCGGGGCAGGCTTCGTAGCAGAGCAGGCAACGCTGGCACGTGACGGGATTGACTTTCAGTGTTTTGAGATCAATCACATTGGGCAGCGGGCAAGCATCGACGCAGACACCGCAGCGTGTACATTGTGCCTCTTTGATCTGCGGGCGTGTACCGACCAGACCGGTCTCATAGAGCGAGGTGCAGAGATGCTTGCCGCGCTCAGCAATCCAGGTGTAGGGGTAGTCGAGTGGGTACATCATCCAGAAGATGAAACGGTACAGCGCCTTCTGGTGCGGCAGGCGAAACTTCTTGATAACGCCCACATCCTCACCGACCAGCGTCCAGGTAGGCTTGCCCCATTGCTCCAGCGCCAGCTTGAGATGCGGAATGTCACGCGGCTTGACGCCCACAACCTGACAACAAACCAGATCAACGGCCAGACTATCGCGTCCAGCTACCAGCACTTGCAGGTCGGCTTTGTCGCCATACAGTGGACCCTCGCCATCCTGGCCGACACTGCCATCGACAATGATCAGATCGGGCTTGATGCCCAGGTTCATATCGACGATGCTTTGATCAATGCCAAAGGTGTGCATCGAACGGCGGTCGGGACGTGGCAGAATGCCCATCACATTTTTCATTGCCAGCGTCATTGTCGAAACGACGTGTGTTTTGAGGACGGGCAGGTTAATCAGACGGGCCTCTTTTAGCACGCGGGGAATGCGATAGCGGCGCAACGTCTTCGCGCCCTCCGGTCGCAGTTCCATCCAATCCTCTTCGCCGCCTTCGGGGTCTACGCGCAAAATACCGATGCCGTTCTCCTGGCAGAATTTCTCGACGCCAAGAATGGTATACGTGGCTTCGCGGTCAAATTCAGTGCCTGGAGTCTCGCAAAGCACCGGCTCGGCCCCACAGGCGCGTACCTCTTCGGCGACGGCCTTGAGCAGGGCAAAACTGGTGGTTGAGCCGGTCTCGGCATTGCGTCCCGCCACCAAATTTGGCTTGAGGATCGCCATCTTCGCGCCGCGCATGATCGCTTCTATGCCGCCCACCTGCGCAATCACGCGATGAGCCGCCTCCTCGATGCCATCAAATGTGCGCGTTACCGCGACCGTATCAGTTGCAGGTTGAATTGCTACCATAGGATTTGTTATTCCTTTACTATATTATTATTATGCAGAACTATATAAAACGATATTTTTGGTGTAGGGACGTGATTTATCGCGTCCAAACCTGTTCTTAGGGTCACAATTGTGGATCAACGTAGTTTGGCATCGCATCTGCCCACGTGGATCACACGAGTCTGTGGTTCCGGCGTGATTGACGCGATAAATCGTGTCCCTACGTTAATGACATAAAATCTTTTCGTTTATCGGCCAATGCTATTCGTCCGCCACTTTGCGTACCCTGTATTGTTGCCAACGAAGTTGGTATACTGCTCGGTATATGCACTATCGGTTGTGTTCCAGGATGAATAACTTCGTAGATTTTCACTGGGTCGATACTATCTAATTTGCCAGACGTGAATCTGGCAACTACGACAGAGTGTTTAATCGCGTTATCAATGATCGCAAACTTTGTTGTATCTCCGCTAACGTCGCTTTGCATTTCCGAATCTTCAATCACATAGTCAATGTTGTTCCATTGGCCGTGCAAGATCGTATCTCTGACCGCTGGGTCGGTGGCGACGTTGAAGTAGATATTGGCGTTGGGATAGGTTGCGCCGGTGCCGGTCCCCAGGCCGCCGGGTTGACGCAAATCCACGAACATCCAGTCGTTGATGACCAGGAAGGCATCGTGCGGTACGTTTTCGCGCACCCAGGTGATCGCCTCTTGCTGTGCCAGCGTCGGGTCTTCTGTGAAAGCTGGTACGGCGTGTAGCAGGTCATAGGGAATGATCGCCAGCACCACGCACAAGATCAGCATGGCACGCAACAGATCGAAACGTGCCAGCCTGCCAAGCCAACCCAGAATAGTGTTGATGGCGAAGGCCGCATTAATTGCCACCAATGGTACCAGTGGGATGAAATAGAAGGCCAGTACGACACCACCACGAATGAGCAACAGCCAGAAACTGATAGCCATGAGTGCTAGCAAGAGTTGCTTGCGGTTCCACCAGCCCATCACGAGATTGAAAGCCAGCGTGGCGACGCTGAAAACCATCAGCACCGGGTCAAGATTGAACCAGGTATTCCACTGCTGCGTAAAGCTACCCTGGCTTTTGCCTCGTTGCACCTGACTGAGATAGGTTGCTATCAGGCTCAAATGCGGATGGGTGTCACCAGGGAGCCAGCCCTGGGGAAATAGCTCGCCTTTCAGCACGGCCATCAGCACGAAAGAAGAGCCAACCGCCAGTACGGAGTAAGTGAAGGCCACCAGAGCAAATTTGCGCTGAAACTTTGTCGAATGCAGCCACGCCGCGTAGATCATGAACGGAATGAACAGAACCATGACCTCTTTCGAGAGAATGGAGATGCCCAACGTAATGCCCGACAAGATGATATATAACAGGCGACTATCACCAGCCACCAGCAAGTAGAACGAGAGTAGAAACCAGAAGGTTGCCACATTATCGAGCAGCACCTGGCGGCCAAAGGTGATGGCGATGGGCGAGAGTGCGAAGAGCAGCATGGCGAGCAGAGCCGCGCTGCGACTGGACCCCAGACGGCGCACGATCAGATAAGTAAGCAAAGCACTGGCAATAGCGTAAACCAGCATCAGGACGCGCCCG
>JAJZEJ010000245.1 GCA_021828635.1 Chloroflexota bacterium | reverse complement strand
CTCATGAAAACACGGATTGCCGCCGCACAATCGCAGGCCAGCGCGTATCCCGATGAAAATCTGGCGAAGGCCGAGACTGCTATCAGGGAAGCGGCGCAACAAGGGGCCAGCATAGTGATTTTGCCAGAAGTATTTATGGCTTGGCTGGCTCCCGACGCCTTTCGCGCCAGTAATGCACGCCACGTAGCTCAATCGCTCTCCGGTTCCTTTGTACAAGGTTTGCGGCAGGCAGCCAAGCAGCACAATGTATGGGTGATCTCTGGCATGTTAGAGACGGCGGAACACGATGACGAGAAGGTCTATAACACGACAGTTGTGATAAACGAGCGTGGCGAACTCATCACACACTACCGCAAAACGCATCTATTTGACGCCTTTGGCTATCGTGAATCCGATGTCTACGCCACTGGCGACCAGCTTTTCACGCCGCTAGAGACACCTTTTGGGCGTATGGGTCTCTTTGTCTGCTACGAGTTGCGTATTCCAGAGATCGCTCGCACGCAGGTTGCGCAAGGCGTAGATTTCTTCATCATGCCCTCAGCCTGGGTCAACGGCTCGCTGAAAGAACTGCACTGGCGGCATCTAGTCATGGCACGTGCCATCGAGAACACCGCCTATCTGTTCACCTGCGATCAGGTCGGCAACCAGTATATGGGTCGCTCCTTGTTGGTAGACCCACTGGGCGTCGTGCTGGCCGAAGGTAGTGAGGATGAATGCCTGCTCTATGCCGAGATGGATTCAGAGCGACTTGCGCAAGCCCGTGAGAAACTCCCCTCATTGCAGCATCGTCGTTCCAATTTATACAAATTATAATTTGTCAAGACAATATCTGTCTTGACAAATAAATGTTTGTATGGTACACTCTCTTCTATGAGTGAAGAGTTATCTAATAGTGGGCTACGTGACCACACGGGTTACTGGCTCCATCGTCTTGCCAATCTCGTGCATCACACATTTGAACATGCTCTCAGTGAATACGATGTAACCGTGGCGCAGTGGAATGTCCTGGTTGTCGTCTATCGTGGCGATGCCGTCACGCCATTCGATGTTGCCCGTTTCATTGACATTGATACGGGCGCTGTAACTCGTTTAGTAGATCGCCTGATCGAGAAGCAATTGCTTGTGCGTCAGCCAGACCCCACAGACCGTCGTTCGATTCGTCTGACATTGACAGACAAAGGGCAGCAACTCGTACCCAAGCTTGTGCAAGTTGCCGATGAGAATGATCGTCAGTTCTTTACCATGCTCACTCCAACCGAGTATCAGCAATTGAGCGCATTGATGGGTAAGTTGCTTGCAGCCCACGACATTGTGATGCCAGGGACAATGAAAGGAGATTTACAATGACAACCGTGACAAAGATGATCGTGATTAACCGCGAGCCGCAAGCTGTTTTTGCTTTTCTTGCCGATGGCGCGAACTGGCCCAAATTTTCTATCCACAACATCTTCTCTGCTCAACCTGACGAGAGGAACGATTGGATTATTGAGACACCGCGTGGCACCGGTCTGCTTCGCTTGAAGACGAATGCCGCCTTTGGTATCGTTGACCACGAGTTTATTGATCCAAAAGAAGGGGGCTGGGATGTTCCGGCGCGTGTCGTATCTATTGGTAATGCTACCGCATTCATCGCTACACTGACGAAGCCGGAGCAGATGACGGAAAATGATTTTCAGGCAGGCATGGCTCTTTTCGATGAGGAGTTAACAACCTTGAAGCGCGTATTGGAAACGCCAGCGTAAATCATGATATGACAAGTATGACATCACGAGCATAGCACCCACAAAGGATGTCACTACATGGATATTGTATCGATTGAGTTTATTCCGTAGAGTGACATCCCTTGTGAGTTCCATGCCGCCATGCCATTTTATAAAAGTCAGCCTTGCAGATGCTTCTGGAAAAATGCTAGCGCCTTTTGCCCCATTTCCGCCCAGGGAACATCTGACCAGGGAGCATATTCCTCGGTACGCAGATTGTGATGGCAACCCGGCATGACAATGAAATCTACCTCGCCACCAACCTCGCTGAGAGCTTTGGCGAAGCGTTCTCCTTGCTCAAAGGGAACAGATTCGTCGCTTGTGCCATGCACGATCTGGAATGGTGGCACGCCGCTATGAACATAGTAAAGGGGACTAGCCATGCGCATCAGGTCTGCTCGCTCATCAATCATGCCGCCGAAAAGTTGCGTTACCATCGAGGGAACATTATTCTGCATAGTGCTACTCAGAAAATCGGTGGGTGGCACACGCGCTACCACAGCCTGCACACTGCTGGAATAACCGGGTGAACCATTGTCGCCCTCTAATTCCGGTAAATCACCAGTAACGCCTAGTAGGGCAGAGAGATGTCCACCGGCTGAGTCGCCCCAGACGCCGATGCGTTCAGGGTCGATGGCATAGCGTTCGGCGTTGGCACGCAACCAGCGTACTGCCGCTTTGGCATCGTGAATCTGAGCCGGGAAAGTGGCCCAACGGCTTAGACGATAGGTGATGCTGACGGTGATGAAGCCGTGAGCGGCCAGCAACGGATTGAGCCAGGGATACATGGCCGTGCTGCGTTCACCCTCGGCCCAGCCGCCGCCGTGAATGTAGATCACGGCTGGCATGGGCTTTGTGGATTTGACGATGGGATAGAGCATGTCCAGGTAGAGCGGCGCGTCCCACGGCGCTGCGCCACCGACTCTACCATACTGTAGAGCGGGCATGACGTTAAATGTATAAGGTGCGCCAGCAAGAGTCAATTGCATACCAGTAATCTCCTTCTATTAAAAGTACGCATCGATCAACACGGGTTCGCCACTTTGCCATGTCTCGCTGGCTTTTTGCAAGGTTGGTAGTAGCGTATCGGCGTCACGCACAGAGTAGCCGGAGACGCCCATGCTGGCGGCGAGTGTGCGGAAGTCAATGCGTGGCTCGTTCAGGCCAACGACTGCTTCCAGCGCCGCCGGGCCTTGTTGGGTCAGCGTGCCACCACGGCGCAAAATCTCTCCCTTGATGATGTTATAGACAGCATTATTGCTGATGAGCGCCATCACGGGCAGACGATAATGCGCCATTGTCCAGAGTGCCTGAATGGTATACATGGAAGCTCCATCCCCGACCACGGCCAGTACCGGACGCTGTGGCGCACCCAATGTTGCGCCGATTGAGAATGGCAAAGCGAAACCCAGCGAACCGCCGCGATTGGTGATGTAGCTACCAATGCGGTCGCCTGGCGCGAGCAGTTCGGCCATCATCGCCTCGCGGATGGTCACAGCTTCGTCCACCAGCACCGTATCCTCTGGTAGCACATCGTGTAGTTTTTGCATGAAAAGACGTGGTGTCAGGCGGTCAGACGATAGCTGAGCAGGTGCTGTACGAACGTGAGGCTGAGCATCATGCATCTCAGATTTTGGTAGACGTTCGCGTAATGCTGAAACGAGCAATTTGAGGCTAGCTGTGATGTCGCCATACAGAGGTAAGCTGGCGGGTTCATTCTTGCCAATTGCCCGCAGATCGTCGTCCAAGTGGATGACCTGGGTGTGTGACGAAAGCACTGGGGCCGGATCATAGTCATAAAAGAAATAGGTTGTGAAGCCACCGGTACCGATCAGGAAGAGCGCGTCGGCCTGGGCCAGTTGCTTGCGGCGCTGTCCTGGCAGATAGGGCAGGTTAGCGGCACCGGACGCGAAAGGTCCATCGAAGCGTTTCAAGAAGGTGTTATAGAGTAGTTGCGCGTGGCAGAGATGCGCAATCTCTTGAATATAAAGATGGTCTTGTGCCGAAATATCGCCGACAACGATGTAGGGATGCTGTGCTGTCAATAGTGCCTCAACCGCTTGCTCGATATCTTGTGGCGAGGCTGCGCCCAGCGTGGGTAGATGCAGTGCGGGAATGCTGGCCGTTGCGCCGGTTGGTGTGAGCGGTGCTTGAGCGAGAATATTGGTCGGCAGCACGAGACAGACTGGCCCTTGCGGCGGCGTCATTGCGATCATCGTGGCACGATGTAGTGCTGAGGCTAGCTCGCTCGGCTCCTTGACCGTCCAGGCCCACTTGCAAACGGCACGCGCAATGGCCTCAATGTCACCACCGAGCGGCGAATCCTCGATCATATGATGCGTATCATGTTCGCCAACCGTAACAACCATCGGCACACGAGCTTTGAGCGCGTTATGCATGTTGGCAAGACCATTGGCTAAGCCGGGCGCGAGATGCAGATTGACCAGCGCGGGCCAGTTCCCTATGCGTGCAAAACCATCAGCCGCGCCAGTAGCGACATTTTCCTGGAGACAGAGGACGAAATTGAGGTCAGGATAGCGTGCGAGGGCATCCATAAACGGTACCTCGGTGGTGCCGGGATTGCCAAAAACGTAACGATAGCCGTACTGTAGTGCCGCCTGAAAAAACAGGTCGGCCCCCTGCTCTGACATGGGTTACTCTCTTTCTTATAGACAGATAATGTTTGGGGTCTATCTTGGTGTTTTTTCTCATACTATAGCACATGGAGCAGGTGAGTTTTCTCCTAGACTGTTTCTATAAAATGCAGTATACTTATTTTAGACGGAAGAAATGAGGCTATTCGTGTGAAGGTACGTGATGTGATCAAACGTATAGAATCCGATGGATGGTATCTTGTGAGGATACATGGAAGTCATAAACATTATAGACATCCAACGAAGAAGGGCATAGTCACTATTTCTGGTCATCTTGGAAAAGATATGCCTATTGGGACATTACTTAACGTTTTCAAGCAGGCGCAAATAGAGAAAGAGGGTTGAGATGGCAAGAATCATGGTTATTATTGAAAAAGGTGAGAACTCCTTTGGTGCATATTCTCCTGATGTACCAGGGTGTGTTGCCGTTGGAGATACAGAAGAAGAGGTAGAACAGCTCATAAGAGAAGCTTTGCAAGAGCATCTCCAGATGATGCTGGAAGAAAATTTACCTCTACCTGAATCGCAAACCGAGGTAAAATACATGGATATTCCACTCTCGGCTTAGACGGGTCATGTCAATGCCTTTGGCAGAATAAAGGTAAAGCACGTTCCCTGCTCTAGCTGGCTTTGTACGCCGACCTGACCACCGTGGGCCTGCACCAGTTGCTCGACGATAGCCAGACCCAGACCCGTGCCGCCGGTTGCACGCGCTCGTGAGCGATCAGCACGATAGAAGCGTTTGAACAAGTGGGGCAGATGTTCAGGAGCAATACCTACTCCAGTATCACAGACCTGCACACATATCCCATTCTCTCCTGCTTCTGCTTTAATCTCGATAGAGCCACCCTCTGGCGTATGCATAATTGCATTGTTGATCAAGTTGCGTAAAATCTGCCCCACCCGTTCGGGGTCGGCCTCAATTAGCGGTAAATCTGGTGGAAGATTAGCTTGTAACGTAAGGCATTTTTTCTCAGCCTGGATTGCTAGGCCATTGATGGCTCTGGCTACGATATCTTCTAACGCCCCGGGAATGAGTAC